>JAJTXO010000076.1 GCA_021463315.1 Caldilineales bacterium
GGGCCGGCCAGCCGCCTCAGGCGGCCGGCCGCAAGGCTGGATTGGAGTGAAAGGGCTGGCAGTCCTCGAAGCACTGCCAGCCCTGAGACGTCATCTGCGGCTACGCGCTAGCGCGGCCAGGATGGAAGAAAGCACCGACCCCACCCAACGGCATGGTCCCATCGCCGCTCAAAAGGTCTCGTCCTCAAGCCCCATCGGCTGGCTGGCGACCAACCTGGCTCGCATTCTGATCTCGCTGTTCGTCCCTGTCGCTACCTTCGCCGTGCTATACGCCGGGTTCATGTTTCTGCGCAACAGCAATGCGTCGAAGGGCATCATCGCAATAGTGGCCATCATCTGGGGCGTGGGCGGCGTGGCTCTGCTCTACCTGGTGTCCAACTGGCTGGTGGAGAAACTGGGCGACACCTGGCGGGCGCGCGTCCAACCCTTTGTCTTCGTCGGGCCCGCGATAGCCATCTTGATCTGGTATCTGGCCTTCCCCGCGCTGCGCACCTTCTACCTGAGTCTGTTCGATCGCAACGGCGTGAACTTCGTGGGCTTGGACAACTATCTAGCGGTCTTCACCAACCGCAACATGTTCACCGCCTTCCGCAACAACATCCTGTTGTGGATCCCCTTTGGCGCCCTGTTCACCGTGGTCTTTGGCCTGGTCGTGGCGGTGCTGGCCGACCGCAGCAAGTTCGACCGTCTGGCCAAGGCCCTCATCTTCATGCCCATGGCCATCTCCATGGTGGGCGCCGGCGTGATTTGGAACATGATCTACGCGGTCCAGCCGGACATTGGCCTGCTGAACGCCCTCTACACCGGGCTGACCGGCAACGCTCCCATTGCCTGGAAGGCCTCGGCCGAGTTGGCGCCCTGGAACAACCTCTTCC
The DNA here is from genome assembly GCA_021463315.1 of Caldilineales bacterium. GTDB lineage: Bacteria > Chloroflexota > Anaerolineae > JAAEKA01 > JAAEKA01 > JAAEKA01. The sequence goes on from JAJTXO010000076.1 coordinate 876, forward strand.
TGATCACTGTAATGATCTGGCTGCAGACCGGCTTTGCCATGACCCTCTTTTCCGCCGCGATCAAGAGCATTCCAGGCGACCTGTTGGAGGCCGCCCGCGTCGACGGCGCGACGGAGCTGGAAGTCTTCTTCAAGATCATGTTGCCATCTATTCGCGGCACCATCATCACCGTCACCACCACGGTCATCATCTTCACCCTGAAGATCTTTGACGTGGTGATGGTGATGACCGGCGGCCAGTTCGGCACCCAGGTGATCGCGACCCAGTTCTACCGCGAGTACTTCACCAACCAGAACGCAGGCTTCGGCTCGGCCATCGCCATCGTGCTGCTGATCTCGGTGGCGCCGGTCATGTTCTACAACCTGAAACAGTTCAACGAACGGGAGGCCTTCTGATGACTGCACACACAGCAACCAAGCAGAAACGCGGCATTGGCTGGGGTCAGATCGTCATCAACGTGGCCTTGATCGGGCTCATCCTGATGTGGACCATCCCCACGGTCGGCCTGCTGATCTCATCCTTCCGCACCCGCTTCGACATCCAGACCTCCGGCTGGTGGACCGTTTTTCCGCACCGGGAATGGACCACGGTGCAGGAGTTCCAACCCGGGCCAGAGGTGAACCGCGACGGGATCATGACCTTCGAGGGCGCGCAGGGCGCCTTCGAGGAATTCCGCGCCGGCGTTGTCACTGCTGATGGCCGGCGCGTCCTTTGGGTGGGCAACAAGCGCATCGGCCGGGTGGTGGTTCAGGAGCAGCAGTGGACCAGCGGCAACCGCGACTTCACCACGCAAAACTATCAGGAGGTGCTGGGCGGCCGCAGCTACACCATTCAGCAGCCCGACGGCACGACGCGGACGGTGCAAGGCACGAACTTCGTAGGCGCGTTCCTGAACAGCCTGGTCGTCACTGTGCCAGCCACGGTGATCCCCATTCTGATCGCCGCCTTTGCCGCCTATGGCTTTGCCTGGATGAGATTCCCTGGCCGCCGCGTCCTGTTCATCCTGGTGGTGGCCCTGCTGGTGGTGCCCTTGCAGATCGCCCTGGTGCCGATCCTCACGGACTATGTCAAGCTGAATCTGAATGGCACCTTTCTGGGCATCTGGCTGGCGCACACCGGCTTCGGCCTGCCGCTGGCCACCTATCTGCTCTTCAACTACATCAGCACCATCCCGCGCGACATCCTGGAGTCGGCCTTTATCGACGGCGCGTCCCATTTCACCATCTTCATCCGGCTGATTCTGCCGCTGTCGCTGCCCGCGCTGGCCTCCTTCGCCATCTTCCAGTTCCTCTGGGTCTGGAACGATTACCTGATCGCCCTGATCTTTATCGGCGCCAAGCCCGATGTGCAGGTGCTGACCCAGCGTATCGCTGAGATGGTCGGCTCGCGCGGCAACGATTGGCATCTGCTGACGGCCGGCGCGTTCGTCTCGATGATCCTGCCGCTGCTGGTCTTCTTCAGTCTGCAGCGCTTCTTCGTGCGCGGCCTGATGGCTGGCTCCGTAAAAGGCTAGACGCCCCACCCGTTAGGACCGACAGTCCTCCGAAGGACTGTCGGTCCTGGATTGACCCCGTTAGGACCGACAGTCCTCCGAAGGACTGTCGGTCCTGGAATGACCCCCCGTTAGGACCGACAGTCCTCCGAAGGACTGTCGGTCCTGGATAGCAATTAACCATGCCCAACACCGACTGGCAAAACCAACAGGCCGCGCGCTCGCTGGAGCGCATGCTGCCGCGGCTGGACGCGCGCTTTGCTGCGCAGGCAGATCCCGCCGACTGGGCCGCGTTTCAGACGCGGCTGCAGCGCCACTTTCCTGCCCTCTTCCGGCTGCTGCTGCATCTCTATGGCAGCCACTACGACTTCTTCTACCACCTGGAGGAGATCCTGGCCAGCGCGGCCGCGGCCTGGCTGGCCCGGCCGGCGCGCCTCAAGGCGCTGGACGCCCAGCGCGAGGCCGATCCGGGCTGGTTCCATGCGCAGCAGATGCTGGGCGGCGTGTGTTATGTCGATCTGTTCGCGGGCAACCTGGAGGGCGTGCGCGCCAAACTCCCCTACTTCCGGGAGCTGGGCCTGACCTACCTGCACCTGATGCCGCTGTTTGCCTGCCCAGAGGGAGACAACGACGGCGGCTACGCGGTCAGCAGCTATCGGGAGGTCAAGCCGGCGCTGGGAACCATGCCACAACTGGCCAGCCTGGCCGAGGAGCTGGCCGCGGCTGGCATCAGCCTGGTGGTGGACTTCGTCTTCAACCATACCTCCAACGAGCATGACTGGGCGCGGCAGGCGCTGGCAGGGGACGCGGAGCACCAGGACTACTACTTCATGTTCCCAGACCGCGCCATGCCCGACGCCTATGAAACCACGCTGCGCGAGATCTTCCCCGACGTGCGGCCGGGCAGTTTTACCTACCGCCCCGAGGTCAACCGCTGGGTGTGGACAACCTTCTACTCCTTCCAGTGGGACCTGAACTACAGCAATCCGGTGGTCTTCCGGCGCATGGGCGAGGAACTGCTCTTCCTGGCCAACCAGGGCGTAGAGATCCTGCGGCTGGATGCGGTGGCCTTCATCTGGAAGCAACTGGGCACGGCCTGCGAGAATCTGCCCGAAGCGCACATGATCATCCAGGCCTACAACGCGCTGGCCCGCATCGCCGCGCCCTCCCTCCACTTCAAGTCGGAAGCCATCGTCCACCCCGACGAGGTGGCGCGCTACATATCGCCGCAGGAGTGCCAGCTCTCCTACAACCCGCTGCTGATGGCGCTGCTGTGGGAGACGCTGGCCACGCGGGAGGTGAAGCTGCTGCATGCCTCGCTGCGCGACCGTTTCAAGATCGCGCCTGGCTGCGCCTGGGTCAACTACGTGCGCTGCCACGACGATATCGGCTGGACCTTCGACGACGCCGACGCGGCCGGCGTGGGCATCGACGGCTACCATCACCGCCGCTTCCTGAACGCCTTCTATACCGGCCGCTTCGCCGGCAGCTTCGCCCGCGGCCTGCCCTTCCAGGAGAATCCCAAGACCGTCGATGCGCGCATCTCCGGCACGGCGGCCTCGCTGGCGGGGCTGGAGCAGGCGCTGCGCCAGCAAAACCCCCTGGAGATCGACTACGCTGTGCAGCGCCTGCTGCTGATTCACAGCGTGATTCTCTCCATCGGCGGCATCCCGCTGCTCTACCTGGGCGACGAAACCGCCATGCTCAACGACTACAGCTATGGCAACGATCCAGCCAAGGCCGGCGACAGCCGCTGGGTGCATCGTCCCTTCGCCGACTGGTCGCGCATGGAGCGGCGCCACGATGCCGGCACGGTGGAGGGACGCGTCTTTCAGGGGCTGCGGCGGCTGATCAGCCTGCGCCAGCAGCAGGTCGCCTTCGCTGGCCATGAAACGACGATCATCGACACGGGCAATGCCCATGTTCTGGGCTACGTGCGCCAGCAGGCTGGCCAGCGCGTGGTAGTTCTGGCCAACTTCTCGGAACACCCGCACACCATCGCCGCCAGCCTGCTGCGCATCCACGGCCTGGGCTATCGCTTCCAGGATCTGGTCAGCGGTCGCGCGGTCGCCCTGGAAGACGATCTTGATCTCGATCCCTATCAGTTTGTCTGGCTGGCGGCTGCAAGCTGAGGAGGGAGACAGAGCCATGGCACAATGGCGGGAGGTCTGCAACTTGCAGCCTCCTGTTGGGCCGTGGTATAATCTCGCCTGGCTTTTTGCCCGATTGCTTGGAGCGCCCAGCGCTTGATCTCGCATCACCGCTGAAGCGCAGAAGGCAACCTTACAGACTACTAGCTCGAAAAATCGGAGGCAACCTTACGTGTCGACTGTCTTTCTCATCGTCCAGATCATCCTGAGCATCCTGTTGGTCGCTTTGGTGATCCTGCAGTCCAACAACCTGGGCACCAGCGCCATGTTTGGCGGCTCTGACAGCTTTGCCACCACGCGCCGCGGCTTCGAGAGGACGCTTTTCAACCTGACTATCCTGGTAAGCGCTCTGTTCTTCCTGGTGGCTATCGTTTCCGCCATGCTCTTTTGACATCTGGCCTCGCGCCGGTGTTGTTCTGTTGATCGCCGTGTCTGCACGCCGTGCAACGCGGCGTCATTTATTTCAGGGGCCCACCTCAACGCCGGACGCTTCCGGCTGATGCGGCATCACCAAGCGCCGGCGCCTGTGCTGGGATCCCTGCTTCAGGACCTGTTACGTGGGACGAACGATTCGTTGGCAGGCGCTGGTGGCGCTGCTGGGCATCGTGCTGCTGGCGGCCATCCTCGCATCGACCGCGCGTGAGTTCACCGAGCTTACCGTGCCAGCCAAGGGTGGAGTCTACACCGAGGCTGTGATCGGCGCGCCGCGCGCCATCAATCCGCTGCTCAGCTTCGGCAGCGACCTGGACGCTGACCTGACGGGTCTGATCTTTCAGGGGCTGGTGGCGCTGAACGAGCGCGGCGAGCCGATCCCCGCGTTGGCGCAAAGCTGGCAGATCAGCCCGGACGAGAAGGATATCACCTTCAACCTGCAGCGGGGCGTGCGCTGGCACGACGGCGCCCCCTTCACCGCGGCCGACGTGGTCTTCACCGTGGGGGTCTTGCAGTCGGACGCGTTCGCCGAGTCTGGCCAGCCGGCCTCGGCCTACCTGGCGCAGCTCTGGCGCAACGTGACGGTGGAGCAGATCGACTCCCACACCGTGCGCTTCCGCCTGCAACAGCCGCTGGCCTCCTTCCTGGCCGAGAACACCATCGGTATTCTGCCCTCGCATCTGTGGAACAACCAGCCCATCGCCGAGCTGTCGCAATCGCCGCTCAACTTGCAGCCGGTGGGCACTGGCCCGTGGCGGCTGGCCAGCCTGAGCGCGCAGTCGGCGCGGCTGGAGCCGAACCCCTACGCCGCCAGCGCCGCGCCCTTCCTGGAGGCGCTGGAATTCCGTTTTTTCCCCGACTATGCCAGCGCCTTTGCCGCGTTTCAGGCTGGCGAGGTGGACGGCGTCAGCCGCATCACACCGCCGGAGCTGGCCGCGGCCCAGGCCAGCGAAGAGATGGAGCTGCTGACGGCCCCGCTGGCCGGGGCCACCTTCGTCTATTTCAATCTGACCAACCCTGAAACGCCGTTCCTGGCCGATGGCGCGGTGCGCCGGGCGCTCTACCTGGCGTTGGACCCGGCCAAGCTGATCGATCGGGTGCTCAGCGGCCAAGGCACGCCTGCCAGCGGGCCTTTTATGCCGGGCACCTGGGCCTATTCGCCCGGCCAGCGGCCAGATCCTGACCCGGCGCGCGCGGCCGAGCTGTTGACTGAAGCCGGCTGGACCGACAGCGATCGCGATGGCGTGCGCGACCGCGAGGGGGTTGACCTGGCGTTCGAGCTGTTGGGGGACAACGAGGCTTTGCTGAACGAGCTGGCCGAGCAGTGGCGACAGATCGGCGTGCAGGCCGAGCCGCGCCTGGTCAGCCTGGTCAGCCTGGCCAGCGACCATCTCAGCCCGCGCACCTTCGAGGCTGCCGTGGCCCACTGGCAACTGAGCGGCGATCCCGACCCCTACCCGCTGTGGCACTCGACGCAGATCGACAACGGCCAGAACTACACCGGCTGGAGCAACCCAGAGGGCGATTTGCTGATGGAGCAGGGGCGCTCCGTCAACGATCCCGGCCGGCGCATCCAGCTCTACAGCGAATTCCAGCGTATCTTCGGCGAAGAGCTGCCGGCCCTGCCGTTGTACAACGACGTCTACACCTTTGGTGTGAGCCGCGGCGTCAGGGACGTAGGGATCGGCCAGTTGAACTGGCCCTGGGAGCGCTTCCGCAACGCCGCCCAATGGTACATCGCGACCCAGCGGGTGCCCGTCGAGGCAGACTAGCCCACCCCCCCACCCACCAGTCTACCAATTTACCAATCTACCAATCTACCAATCCACCAATCCACCAATCCACCCTCCTCCCATTCTTGACAATCCCCCGGTGAAATGGTAAACTTGCCCCTGTAGCAAGCCGAAGTGGCGGAATTGGCAGACGCGCTACGTTCAGGGCGTAGTGGGCATTAGCCCGTGTGGGTTCAAGTCCCTCCTTCGGCACCAGCCAAAACAGTCCCGGATGGCAACATCTGGGACTTGTTATTGGCGCCGCCCATCACTTCGCTGGAGCCGGTCGTGAGCAAAAAGCCAGCCCATCTCCCGATAAGCCTCAAGCAGGTGGCGCTGATCGCGGGCATTGCTGCGGTAGCGCTCTTTCTCTTCGGCTACACCAGCCGCCTGATCGCCAGCAGCGAGCTGCGGGCCGAGGTGGCGCTGTGGGAAGACGAGGTGGCGCTGGCCGGGCAGCGCGTGCAGCAGAGCCAGGACCGGCTGGCCTACGTGCAGTCCGATCAGTATGTGATCGACCAGGCGCACCGCGAGTTGGGCTGGGCCTTCCCCAACGAGGTGGCCGTCTGGGTGCTGGGCGAGGCAGTGATCGCCCAGGATCTGGTTTTCAGCGCTGATGGCGCGCCGCTGCCCTACTGGCAACAATGGCAACAGCGCTTCCTGGGCGGCCAGCCGCTCAGTCGGTAAGTTTGACAGACGGCCGTAAAGCGTGTATACTGCCGTCCAGTGATGCGGGGTGGAGCAGTGGCAGCTCGTCGGGCTCATAACCCGAAGGCCGCAGGTTCGAGTCCTGCCCCCGCTACTGCACAAGATGGCTGACAGGTCTCCTGTCAGCCATCTGCACGTTAGGCGACGTAGCTCAGGCGGTTAGAGCGAGGGCTTCATAATCCCTAGGTCGGTGGTTCGAGCCCACCCGTCGCCACAATACCCCAATATGTAGTGTTCTGAGGTCATGGCACACACTACATGTAGTGGCTCCCGTTGAACGACGGGAGTCTTTCTTTTGCCCACCCACCAAGGGACAAGTGCTACCATGACCGATCTCAGAACCCTCTTCGACGGCTTCACCATCCACCTTCAGGCAGCCGGGCGCCGCCCCACGACCATCACCTGGTACGACAAGCACATGCGGCGCTTCTTCGCCTGGCTCGACCAGGAAGAGATCCCTGCCTCGCCGGACCAGATCACAGCTCTCCGTATTCGCAAGTTCATCGCGCACCAGCAGAACGACGTACAGGCCTGGGAGAGCAATTCCCACGTACCCACGCAAGAGCGAGGCCTTTCGTCCACCTACATCAGCAGTTCGGTGCGAGCCTTGCGCGCCTGGTTCAACTGGATGCAGCAGGAGGAGTACATCCGGGACAACCCGATGGACAAGGTCAAGACTCCCAAAGAACAGCAACGCCTGATCGAACCGCTGGAGCTTGACGAGATCAAGCGCCTGCTCAAGGCCATCCAGGGCACATCGGCCAACGCCCTGCGCAACCGGGCGATTGTTCTGACCCTGCTGGACTGCGGGCTGCGAGTGAGCGAGCTATGCGCGCTGGACGTCGACGACGTGGACCTGACCGGCGGCTGGGTGCGGGTGAGGGAAGGCAAGGGCTGGAAGGAGCGCAAGGTGCCCATCGGCGGTGCGGTGCGCCGCGCGCTGTGGCAGTACAGCAAGATGCGACCGCAGCCAATGGGCGGCAACAAGCGCTTCTTCCTGACCGAGGATGGCTGGCAACTGCCCACAGAGCGCGTGCGCAAGATGCTGATCCATTATGGCCACAAGGCGGAAGTCGAGAACGTGCATCCGCATCGCTTTCGTCACTCATTTGCCTTGCACTTCCTGCGCAACGGCGGCGACGCCCTCACCCTGCGCATGTTGCTGGGCCATACCACTCTGCAGATGGTCAGCCGCTACGTGCAACTGGCGGCCATCGACCTGAAGGCCGTCCACGCCAAAGCCAGCCCCGCCGATCATCTGCGACTCTAGCAGTGCAGTTGACGAACTCAGTCGAAGGCGCCTGAGGAAGGCCAGGGCTGCATCTTCCTCAGGCGCTCTATCCCATCGCATGATCGCCAGCTTCAGTGAGCCAAGACCTGCTGCATGTTGGCCAGCGGGCTGTGCTTGGCGTGCTTGGCCCGCAGCTCGTCGTTGAGAAAGATGGCGTATGAGCGGTGCGTGACCACCACGTCCGCGTGCCCCATGATGTCAGCCAGCGACCCCAGGTCGCCGCCGTTTTGCAGGTACTCGCGCGCAAAGGCGTGCCGCCAGGCGTGGGGATTGATGGCCCCGGTGACGCCCACCTTGGCCTTCATGCGGCGGAAGACCTCGCGCACACCCTGAGTGCTGAGATGCTCACCGCCGCCGCTGCCGAGATTGGTCCACAGGTACCCATTGGATCCGTCGGGTCGAGCGGCCAGCCAGGCTTGCAGCGCCTCGATGGTCACGGGCGTAACGAAGGCGAAACGTCCCTTGTTGCCCTTCTCGTGCAGGTAGACCTTGCCGGCCACCAGGTCAAGGTCGGACAGGCGCATCCCCACCAGTCCGCCCACCCGGCAGGCGGTATCGGCCAACACCAGCAGCATGGCCCGGTTGCGCACTGAGATCGGATCATCCCCCTCGGACGCGTCCAACAGCTTGAACAGGTCATCCATCGAGGCCGCCTTGGGCTCGCCGCGCTTGAGGCGCGGTTGTTTGAGGCGCGCCGCAGGGCTCTCCGCGATCACACCCTCTTCGACCAAGAAGCCAAAGAGCCGCCTGGTAGCGCGAACAATGCCAGCAATCGTCGCCTCGGACAAGCCGCCGGCCCTCTGGCGTTTGCTGGGGTGATCATCCCAGCGCGTCTTCCGGGCACGCAGGTGGGTGACGAAGCGCCGCAGATCGGACAGCGTCACCTGCTCTACCGGCATGTCTTCGAGATAGGCGACCAGCGGCTTGAGCTTGCGCTCGTAGAAGTACACCGTCTGCTCGCTGTGCCCGGCTGCCCGTGTCGCAATCAGGAGTTCATCGACCGCTTCGGATAGTTTCATCAGAACAATTCTCTCGATGGGTGACCAGTGCGCATCCTAAGGGTGTGGGCCAATTTCCTGCCAATGGTGACTCGCTACACCAGTGGATCATCGCGCGCCAGGCTGTCAGCCAGCAATACCGGCACCGCGGCCTGCCCGACCGCACGCGCCAGGTCTGGCTTGCCTGGCGCCTGCGCCGCTGCGGCGCTACGTTGGGAAGGTCCAGACACACCCAACAGAGCGGTGGCCTGTGCTTGAGGAACAAGCGGCCTATCTGCCGGGTGCTTTGGGTTGGAACGCCTTCGCCAAGCGCACGTTCGTCTCTTTGTGAAAACAGAACATGCGTGCTAAACTGCTGGCCTCAGTATAGCGCATTCGCGATCAAAAATCAACGGCTTCAAATCTATTTCAGTTCTACATGTTACAGTAGCGCGACATTTTGGTGGTACCAATTTTCGGCCGACTCGACCATGGAACCGCTCAGCCCGCCGTCTTGGGACGGCGCCTCCCAGTCCCCGGAGCGTTTCGTCCGGTCTCTGTTCGACCGGGTGTCCTATTTGCTTGTTCCGCCCCAGGTGCAGGTGGTGCCCTACGAGGATCCCGAGGGCGTCAAGGCCAAGGCGCTGCGCTATCCGTTGCCGGCTGACCTGGCGACGCCGGTGCCCATGGCCCAACTGCGAGAGATGGCGGTGCTGCGCCAGGATGTGCTGCACGCCATCGGCTGGCGCCAGACAGAGGAAACAGATGGCTTGCTTCCGGACTTCCTGCGGCTGGCCAGCGGCCCGCTCAGGGAGGTGGCTGACTTCGCGTCCCGCTGGGGGCCGCTGTGGCTGTGCGCGACGCACGCCAACTGCGCCCTGGCAGGCGATGGGCTGGGCGCGGGTTGTGTTTGGTCCCCGCAAGAGCCCATCGCTGCCTGGAGGCGGGAAGCGCAGGCGGCCAAGGCGGTTCTGGAATTAGCGGCCCGGTTGAACGTCGAGGCTGTGCACTACGAAGTCTGGCAGCGGCTGGACATGGACCGGGAGAAATATGAGAGGATGAAGCTGGAGGGAGATCGTCGCCAACAGGCCCAGGTGCTGGCAGGGTTAGTCCAGGCCAGGCTGGATGGCCCCTGGCGGCCACGGGTCTGTCTCAGCAGTTCGGTTGGCAACGACGCCGGC
>JAJTXO010000760.1 GCA_021463315.1 Caldilineales bacterium
CCCCAGTCCCCACTCCCCAGCCCCCACCCCCCAAAAGGAGTGCATCGACAAATGCGCATTGGGTTGATTATTGTGTTATTGCTGGCGCTGGCGCTGGCTGGCTGCACACAACAGCCGAAAGGCGAGGTGACGGTCTTTGTGGCTGCGCCGCTGACCGGCTTTCAGGCCAACGGCGGACAGACCGTGCTGGGCGGCGTCCGGCTGGCCGCGGCCAGGCTCAACCAACAGGGCGGTCTGCTGGGCTACACGGTGAAGATCGTGCCGGTGGACGACGAGTCGGATTCCGACGTGGCGGTCGATGTGGCTGGCCAGATCAGCGAGGCGGTGGGCCGCGGCGATCAGGTGCTGGGCGTGATCGGCCACTATAACAGCGGCCAAACGCTGGCGGCTATGGAGATCTACCAGAGCCTGCCCATCATCGTGGTGACGCCCACCGCGTCGGAGACTTCGATCTCTCAGCGCGGCTACGACAATTTCTTCCGCGTGAATGCCAACGACGCGATGCAGGCGCAGGTAGACGCCGGTTTCCTGGTCAACACCCTGGGCGCCAAGCGTATCGCGGTGCTGCACAACGACACCGAGTACGGCGTCGGGCTGGGCCGCGAGATCAGCGCCGCGCTGACGAGCCTGGGCGCGGAGGTGGTCCTGACCCGCCAGGTGGCCGAGGGCCAGGAGCGCTACGACGCGGAGGTCAGCGCGGTGCAGGCAGCCAACCCGGACGCCATCTTCTATGCCGGCTACGAGATCGAGGCGCCCTATCTGCGCGCCGCGCTGGTGCAGGCTGGCGTGACGCAGCCCCTGTTGGCCTCGGATGGCGCGTTCCTGGCCGCAACCATCGACGAGGCGGCCGGCGCGGCCGAGGAGATGTACGTCAGCGCTTTCGCGCCCAGCCCCGCGGCTGTGGCCGATAGCCAGTGGATCAAGGAATATCAGGCCATCGACTTCCGCAACCCGGACACCTATTCCATCAACGGCTACACCGCGTTGATGGCGCTGGCCGATGGGGTGAAGAAGGCCAACTCGCTAGACGCCGGCAAGATCGCGGCCGCCTTGCACGGCAACAGCGTCAGCTCGCTGCTGGGCCAGCTCAGCTTCGACGCCAGCGGCGACCTGACCGATCCCACCGTCTACATCTTCCAGGTCAAGGACAACGCCTTCGTGCAGGTCAGCCCGTGATTGGTGATCGGTGATCGGTAATCAGTGATCGGTCATCAATTGCTCAGCCGACCGGCGTTCTCCGTTCACCGATAACCGTTCACCGTTCACCGATAACCGATAACCGATAACCGATAACCGACATGCGTTTCACGACTTACAACAAAGTCAATCTGATCGCGGCCTACTACTTTCTGGTGGGTGGATTTCTGTTGATTCTGGCTGCCGGCTCGATTCTGGTGCCCGTCTCGGCCGTGCTGCTGGACGCCAGCGAGTTCCTGGCGCGGCTGCCGGGCTGGTTTTTGGGCACGACCCTGCTGATAGTGGGCGGCGCGCTGGCGCTGCTGGGGACAGCGACGCTGGCCATCGGCTGGGGGCTGTGGCAGCTCAAGCCGTGGGGACGCACCTGGGCCATGATCGCCGGCGTCATACAGATCCCCCTGGTCCCCATCGGCACCATCGCCGGCGGCGCCAGCCTCTACCTTCTGTTACAAGACCAAACGCGCGATCTGTTCCTGGCCTAACGCTGGGCTGTTCAGACCCCGCCTGCTACCGCTCGGGCCGGTCTCCGACCGAGCCCCCCCCGCATTTTTCCCATGCTCAAAAACCTGTCAAACTGGCTGCAGCGTCTGGCCCCACAGCCGGGCGCTGGCTTCAAATTAAGTCCCCAACAGCGCCAGGAGCTGTTGACCGCGCTGCGCAGCGACCGCGCCGCGGATCGATGGCTGGCCGCCGAGGCCCTGGCCGAGGGCGATCCCGGCCGCGAGGGGGTGGCTGCACTGGCTGCGCTGTTGGGCGATCCTGACCCGCTGCTGCGCTCCGAGGCTGCGCGCGGCCTCGGCCAGATCGGCGGCAAGGCTGCGCGCCAGGCGCTGCTGGCCGCCGCGGGCAGCGAGGATGCGCGGGTTCAGGCCGCGGCGGCCGATGGGCTGGGCGGCCTGCCGGCCAGCGCCGAGAGCGTGGCCGCGCTGGGTGGCTTGCTGGAGAGCCGGGACGCGGCTGTGCGGCAAAGCGCGGGCGAGGCGCTGGCCCGGCTGGATCCGCTGCCGCCGGCCAGAGATGGCAGCTCGGCGACGCCGGCGATCCAGGCTGCGCTGCTTCGGCTGCTGGCAGAGGATGACGCGATGCTGGTGCGCCGCGCGGCTGCGCTGGCGTTGACGCGCTGGGGCGAGGGAGGAGGAGATACCACAGCGGATGGGGAACGGGATAATACAGCGGATGAGGAGCGGGATACCACAGCGGATGAGGACAGCGGATGAGGAGCGGGATAC
>JAJTXO010000761.1 GCA_021463315.1 Caldilineales bacterium
GCCTCGCTCGCCTCGCTCTGGCCGGTCTCCGACCGAGCCTCGTTCGCCTCGCTCGCCTCGCTCTGGCCGGTCTCCGACCGAGCCTCGTTCGCCTCGCTCTGGCCGGTCTCCGACCGAGCCAGCTCAGCCAGCGGCGGCTCTGCCCAGTCGCCCACGAACAAAATCTCCGGCGTCAACGTCACGCCCAACGCCTGCCAGGCCGCCTGCCGCGCCTGGTTGATCAACGTCGCCACGTCGGCCGCGCTGGCGCCGCCGCGATTGACGATGAAGTTGGCGTGGACCGTGGAGAAGGCCGCGCCGCCCTGGCCATGGCCCTTCAAACCCAGCGCCTCGATGATCCGGCCGGCATAGTCGCCGGGCGGGTTCTGAAAGATCGAACCGGCGCTGGGCTCCACCGGCTGGGTGCTCCGCCGATGGGCCAGAAAGCTGGCCGCCCGCGCCTCCAACTGCGCCGGGTCTGCCTCGTGCAGTTGGAAGGCCGCACTCAGCACCACCGGCGGCAAGGCCCGCCCAGACCGGTCTTCGCGCAGCAAGCTCTTCAGCGCGCTGCTGCGGTAGCCGTAGGTGAAACGCGCCGCGGGCCATTCGACCAGGGCGCCGTCGCTGTCCAGCAGCGTCGCCCGCAGCAGGTTGTCGGCCACACAGCCGCCGTGCGCGCCCGCGTTGCCCACCACCGCGCCGCCCACCGTGCCGGGCACGCTGACGCCCCATTCCAGGCCCGCCAGCCCCCAGCGCATGGCCTGCCGCGCCACGCCCGCCAGGTTCGCGCCCGACTCAGCCAGCAGCACATTGCCCTGGTGGCGCTGCACGCTGCGGCAGCCGTTGGCCACCACCAGGCCGCGCACGCCCCGGTCGCTGACCAGCAGATTGCTGCCGCCGCCCAGCACCAGCGCCGGCACAGCCAGCTCAGCCGCCCGCGCCAGCACGGCCACCAGATCGTCCACCGTGCTCACGGCCACGAAGAGATCGGCCGGCCCGCCGACGCGCAGCGTGGTGTGGCTGGCCAGCGGCTCATCGCGGCGCAGCGCCAGGCCGGTGTCGCTGGCAATGGCCGCGGCCAGGGCCGCATAGCGCTCGGCCAGGCTGGCCGCCGCGCGAGCGTCGGGGCGCTCTTGCAGGCCAGCCAGCACCTGGCGCCCGACCCGATTGCCGTCGCCCGCGCCCAGGGTGATCAACACGTCGCCCGTCTTCAGCCCGCCCAGCAGGAGGCGAGTGGCTGCGTCCAGATCGCCGGCATAGCGGGCGTCTGGATGGTTTTGGAGCGTCTGCACGACGTCCAGCGCGGAAATGCCTAGCGTGTCGTGCTCGCGGGCAGCGTAGATGTCGGTGATGAGCACGTGGTCGGCGTTTTCAAAGCTGTCGCGAAATTCGTCTAGCAAAGCTCTGGTGCGGCTGTAGGTGTGAGGCTGAAACAGTCCCCATATCGAACGGTGGGGGAAACGTTGTCGCGCCGCGCTGAGCGTTGCTCGCACCTCAGTGGGATGGTGCGCGTAGTCGTCGAGCACGATTATACCATGACTGGCGCCGATTATCTCAAGTCGTCTTTTGACTCCGACGAAAATTCGCGATAATTTAAGGTTTTCACGGAGCTTAGAAAATACGTCGTAGCCCGCCAGGGTGGTGATGGCCAGCGCGGCCAGCGCGTTGCGCACGTTATGTTCGCCTGCCAGCGGAATAGCCACGCGGCCCAGCAGCTTTTCGGCGCACCAGACGTCGAATTCCAGGCCGTTGACGTTGGCGTCCAGCGTTGCGGCCAGTCGGGGCTGCACGTTGGTCGCGCGCCACTGGTTGCCTTCCGCCAGGCCGTAGGTGATCCAGCGCGCCGGCGCGCGGCCCGGTTCCTGCGGCTGCATGCGCGCGGTTTCGTGCAGGGCGCGGCAGCCAGGGTCGTCGCCGCAGATGAGCACCACGCCGCCGGGCGAAACCAGGCCGGCGAACTGGGCAAAGGCTTGCTGATAGCTCTCCGGGTTCGGATAGCAATCGACGTGATCCCACTCCACGTTGGTGATCACGGCCAGGTCGGGCTGCAGGCCCAGGAACATGTGGTCGTATTCGTCGGCCTCGACGACGAAGGGGCCGCCCGGCCGGCCAGCGCGGCCAGCGGTTCCCAGGGCCAGGATCACGCTGCCCACGATGAAGCTGGGCTCGGCGCCCAGCGCATCCAGCAGCGCGGCGATCATGGCGCTGGTGGTGGTTTTGCCGTGGGAGCCGGCCACGCAAATGTTCTGGTGACCGGCCATGAAGGGCGCCAGGAACTGCTCGCGCTTGACCACCGGGATGCCAGCCGCCTGGGCCGCCAGCAGCTCGGGGTTGCTCGCGGGGACGGCCGAGGAGATCAGCACCAGGTCTGCGCCGGCCACGTGGCGGGCCTGATGGCCGATGGCAACCGCCGCGCCCAGCTCAGCCAGCTCGGCCGTGGCGGGGC
>JAJTXO010000762.1 GCA_021463315.1 Caldilineales bacterium
GCCGGGCGACACCGGCACCCTGCACTTCGAGGCCACCATCCCCAATCTGCTCTTCCAGGATGTGACCAACAGCGACTACGCCTCCTTCCAGATCACCCCGACCTGGTTCGGCGACGAGTACGTCAGCGGCTTCATCAACGTGCAGATCGCCATCCACCTGCCGGAGGGGATCAGCCCGGAAGAGCTGCTCTACCAAAACGAGGCCTTCGGCCAGCGGGCGCTGTTCGAAGATCACGCCGTGGCCTTCTGGGACTTTCCCGCGGAACGGCTGACCGGGCCGAATCTGGTGGGGGTCTCCTTCCCGGCCGCGGGCATCGCCAATGTGCAGCGCATGAATGTGCTGGATCTGGCCGAGCGCTGGTTCGTGGCGCAGACTACGCTGCGTTGGGTGCTGGGCATCCTGGCTGCGGGCATCTTCACCTACATCTTCATGCGTTTCACCGGCGGCACGGGGCTCACCCTGTGGGTCATCGGCCTGGCCGGCCTGGCTTTCCTCTTCGTCCGCTGGCCGCTGAGCCAGTTGGCCATCTTTCTGCCCCTGCTGCCGGGGCTCTATCTCGTGGAAAAGGCGCGCAAGAAGCGGCGGGCCAAGGCCGGCTATCTGCCGCCCATTGCCCAGGTGGAGGGGGGCGGCATCAAGCGGGGACTGACCGCGCCCGAGGCGGCCGCCCTGCTGGAGATGCCGCTAGGCAAGGTGCTGACGCTGATCATCTTTGGCCTGCTGAAAAAAGGCATTCTGCGCCAGACCAGCGAGGAGCCTTTCCAGGTCGAGGTCGTCAAGGAGTTTCGGACTGAGGCAGCCAAAGGCAACCAGGAAGCGCGGCGCAAGCTGCGCAAACGGGCCGCGCAGCAGGCGGGCGTCGTCCTGCATGGCTACGAACATCTCTTCCTGGACGCCATGGAGGCCAAACCGGACGCGCCGCTGCCCAAGATCGACTTCGGCGCGGCCATGGACGCCTTCCTGGTCAACCTTGCCAAGCGGGTCAAAGGCTTCGATCTGTCCGACACCCAGGAATACTATCAGGCCATCGTGCGGCGGGCGGTGGAACAGGCCAAGACCATCCCCGACATTGCGACGCGCGAGCAGTCTTTGGATCGCGACATGGAATGGGTTCTGCTGGACAACGACTATCCGACGGTGTTCAACACCCCGGCCTACAGCTATCGACCCATCTGGACGCGCGCAAGCAGCAGCGGCGGAAGCGGCGGCCTGCCCAGCCTGTCGCCCGGCGACAGCGGGCGCGGCGTCGCCCCCAGCTTCTCCAACGTGGCCGCAGGTTTCGCCGGCTGGACAGAGAACACCATGGGCTCGCTGGCCTCGGCCATCAGCCCCGGCTCGCTGCCCTCGCTGGCCAGCAAGAGTGGCTTTGTCAATCTGAGCGGCGTGGACAAGGTGACCGGCGATGTGTTCCAGGCGCTGGCCAGCAGCAGCAGATCCGGCGGCGGCGGAGGCGGTGGCAGCAGTTGCGCCTGCGCCGGCTGCGCCTGTGCCTGCGCCTGCGCGGGCGGAGGACGGTAGCCGCCATGAAGCCAGAACAAGCTGATCTGCCCTCGCTGCGTCTGATTCGCGACCAGGCCGCCTGGCTGGCGCCCGCGCGCACCTGGCTGCTCAAGCAGGCCAACGCCCGCCAGCGCCGCCGGCTGCTGGACCTGGGCTGCGGCTTCGGCGTGGTCAGCAAGGAGCTGGCCAAGCTGAGCCGCGGCCGCGTGGTGGCGCTGGATCACAGCCTGCCCGCGCTGCTGGCCGCGCCGTCGACGCTGCGCAAGGCGGCCCCGGCCTGCGCCGACGCGGCCACACTGCCCTTCGCCGACGCCAGCTTCGACCTGGTGTTCTGCCAGTTGGCGCTGCTGTGGATGCCGTTGGAGCCAATGCTGGCCGAGGTGCGCCGCGTGGTGCAGCCGGGCGGCGTGCTGGTGGCCATCGAGCCGGACTACGGCGGCATGATCGAGCATCCGCCTGAGCTGGCCACGGCCCCGCTGTGGATCGATGCGCTGCGGCGCGCCGGCGCTGACCCGCTGGTGGGCCGCAAGCTGCCCGGCCTGCTGGCTGGGCTAGGATTCGAGGTGCAGGTGGAGCTGATGAGCCAATTGACCGCGCCGGCCCGCCAGCGCTTCGATCTGCTGCGGGGGCTGCCGCTGACCAGCTACGAGCGCAAACAGGTGGATGCGCTCAAGCGCCAGGCCGGCAAGCTGGATCGGCCCTGGCAGCAGGTGGCGCATCTGCCCTTCATGCTGGTGACGGCCCGGCTGTAGCCTCGATCGGGGGGGCGCCCGTGGGAACCAGCATCACCGGCTGGCGGCTGTGATGAACGACACGGTCGGCCACGCTGCCCAGGAAAAGCCGCTCCATGCCGCCGCGTCCGTGGGTGGCCAGCATGATCAGATCGACCTCCTCCCGTTCGGCCACGTCCAG
>JAJTXO010000763.1 GCA_021463315.1 Caldilineales bacterium
AAATCATAATTAGTTAGCAATAAGTAGTGATATTTTTATCCCGGCAAACCCATGAGCATACCTGAAGGCGCGGCTGCAGCCGCCATCGAGACCTTTCGCCAACATCATGGCGTGCTGCGCGCCAGTCAGGCGCTGCGTCTGGGCATCCATCCGCGCACCCTCTACGCCCTGCGGGACTCCGGCGCGCTGCAACCGCTGAGCAGAGGGCTGTTCCGTCTGGCCGAGCTTCCTCCCCTGACAAGCCCTGATCTGGTGATTGTTGCTCGCAAGATACCCCAGGCGACGGTCTGCCTGATCTCAGCCCTGGCCTTCCACGACCTGACCACCCAGGTGCCCCATGTCGTGGATGTGGCCCTGCCCAGCGGGTCGGCTCAGCCCATCCTGGATTATCCGCCTCTGCGGCTGTTCCGCTTTTCCGGCCCAGCCTGGAGCGAGGGGGTGACGATCGACCTGATCGACAAGACGCCGGTTCGCATTTACGGGCCTGCCAAGAGCGTGGCCGATTGCTTCAAGTTCCGTGGCAGGCTGGGCCAGGATGTTGCCCTGGAGGCGCTGCGGCTTTACCGGGAAGATCGGCGGTTCTCTGTCGACGATCTGATGCACTACGCGCGGATTTGTCGAGTTGACTCGGTGATTCGCCCTTACCTGGAGGCGCTGCTGTGACTGGCAACGCGGCGGCTTCAGTCCACCAACGCCTGCTCAACCGAGCGCGCGCCACGGATCGGCCTTTCAACGAGTTGCTGCAATACTTTGCTCTGGAGCGCTTTTTGTACCGGCTGGGCCAGTCCCCTTACGCAGGCCATTTCGTGCTCAAAGGCGCGCTGATGTTTGCCGTCTGGCAGGGGCCATATGCCCGCTCCACGCGCGATATCGATTTGCTGGGTCGTATCGAAAACTCCCCTGAGCGCGTCATCGAAGCGATGCAGGTTGTGTGCCAGGTCGAAGTCGCCGTCGACGATGGCTTGCGCTTTCAGCCGGATTCCATCAGCGCCGAGCGCATCACGGAGGCAGCGGACTACCAGGGCTTGCGCGTTGTCGTGCCGGCTTTGCTGGGATCCGCCCGCATCCTGGTGCGTGTGGATGTTGGCTTTGGCGACGCTCTGACGCCAGGTCCAATTCCGGTGCGACTGCCGACGATTCTGGACTTTCCGGCGCCAACGTGGACAAACAGCGGCAGTGGACTGCGTTCATCAGCCGCTATCCTGCCGTGGATGCGCCCGGCGAGCTGGCAACAGTCATCGAAACTCTGGCCGCCTTCCTGCTGCCACTGGCGCAGGCGCTGCGCGAGAACACACCGTTCGAGCGCCATTGGCCTGCCGGAGGCCCCTGGCTGGAGGGGCGTCTGCCGCCGGAGCTCGCCAGGCAGCGAGCGAACAGAGACTCGCAGGCTGCCCCATGACCCCCTACCCCAAACGCCTCATCGAAGTCGACCCTTCGCATCCGGCGCATCTCGGCCCATGCGCGGCGCGAGAAGTCGATCCGCAGGGGCCACGGCCACATCTCGACCTTGCACATAAGGAAGAGGCCGAGGCCGCCGGCTGGGCCATGGACGATGACCTGGCCGTGCCCCCTGGCCGCACCGTGCTGGACCGGGTGCATCAGTCCATGCTGCTCTTCGCGGCCGGCCGCAGCAACGCGCTCAAGCGCTACCTGGTGGACGAAGGCATCGGCAAGGACGAGCGCTTCTGGAGCCTGGCCCAAGTCCTGTCCGCGCTCTATCCCAGCCACACGGACGAGAAGCGCTAGGTGGATGGGGTATTGGCGCGGAAGAAGGGGTTGGGGTTTTGAAGGTGACGAACGCATGAAACCTCTGAATGAACGTGACCCGGAGCGTGAAGAACGCATTGTGATGGAGATCATCGTTGATGCCTACGGGCCTGAGGAACAAGCGCTGGGTTGGTACTACTCCCTGGATGAGAGGCTAGCTTTCCCATTCTCGGCCCACTGCGTTGAGCCTCGGCGCATTTCTCCGTTGCAGATCGATGAGATCGTTCAGGTGATTGGCATGGCGCCTGAAGACGATTGCATGCACGAGATGTTCGTCATGGTAGCTTGGCAAGGGCGCGAGCTAGGCGTGCCATTGGCGCAGTTGGAGCCAATCGATGTCGATCCGAACACAGCCGAAGCCATCAGCGATTGGCATTACTGGATGGCGCAAGGCTACGAGCTGGGCTGAACCCCGCGCTTGGTAGTAACGACTTATGAAGGTTAAGAAGATGATCCGGCAAGGGCGCCGTGGCGCCGCCGCCGAATGAATTCGGCGTCTGGCATGCTGCGCAAAAGCATGCTGAAGCAAGCTCAGGCATGCACCACAGCTTGCTTTAGCATGCTTTGCGGGTGTCAGCCTGCGGTTTCAAACGCAGGCGCCGTGGCGCCGCCGCCGAATGAATTCGGCGT
>JAJTXO010000764.1 GCA_021463315.1 Caldilineales bacterium
CCCGCTCCGGTCTCGATACGGCTGGAGGAACCAGCCTACTCGACCTGCGCTAGCCGGCTCGGTCCTGGCCAACCAGATTCAAATGCACCCATATCAAATCAGCACCGCAGGTCGCGTCTGATCTTGACCGGCTGACCAGCTTGGCCTATAATTTTGTCCTTCCACAACATCCGATGCGCACGGTTTTCGGCCCGCCGCTCCTCCCGTTTGGCGTGGGAGGCCAGTGGCGTTTTTCGTGGTGAGGTGTTCATGTCTCGGCGCAATCTGTCCCAACTCTACCGCGATGAGTTCACTGGCTACTCAGCCAGCAAGTTCCGCCAGGACCTGCTGGCTGGCTTGACCGTGGCCGCGGTCGCCCTGCCGCTGGCGCTGGCTTTTGGCGTCGCCTCAGGCGCCAGCGCGGCGGCCGGCCTGGTGACGGCCATCATAGCCGGCCTGGTGATCGGCGCGCTGTCGGGCGCACCCTATCAGATCTCCGGCCCCACCGGCGCCATGAGCGCTGTGCTGATCGTGCTGGCCCAGCAATATGGCCTGGCCGGCGTCTGGCTGGCCGGCGCCATTGCTGGCGTGCTGCTGCTGGTGGTCGGTCTGCTGCGCCTGGGCCGCTTCATCGCCTTCGTGCCAGCGCCAGTCATCACCGGCTTCACCTCCGGCATCGCGCTGATCATCTTCATCGGCCAGATCGACAATTTCCTGGGCATCCAGACTCCCGGCGCCCATTCAGCCACGCAGAAGCTGCTCGGTTATGCGCAGCACAGCTTCGCGGTCGATTTTCACGCGGTGGCGCTGGGCGCGCTGGTGATTCTCACCATGCTCCTGTGGCCCAAAAAGTGGGCGCTGCGCTTCCCCGCCTCGCTGTTGGGCATCATCCTGGCCACCGCGCTCAACAACGCGCTGGGCTGGACCACGCCGACCATCGGCGCGATCCCGCAGACCCTGCTGCTGGCCGACCGCCTGCAGATCGGAGCGATCCCCTGGGACAACCTGAGCGGCCTGATTGCGCCGGTGCTGTCGATCACCGCACTGGGCGCGGTGGAGAGCCTGCTGTGCGGCGCGGTGGCCAGCAACATGACCGGCGTCCGCCTGCAGGCCAACCAAGAGCTGGTGGCGCAAGGGGTGGGCAACATCATCATCCCCTTCTTCGGCGGCGTGCCGGCCACGGCCGCGATTGCCCGCACCAGCGTGGGCATCAAATCGGGCGGCCACACGCGGCTGGTCAGCATCATCCACGCGCTGGCGCTGCTGGCCTCCATGTTCATCCTGGCCCCCGTCATGTCGCGCATCCCCCTCAGCGCCCTGGCTGGCGTGCTGATGGTCACGGCCTGGCGCATGAACGAATGGGAGGCGATCCACACCATCTTTGGCCGCCGCTTCAAGACCGCCATGGTCACCTTCACCGTGACCTTGCTGGCCACCGTCACCTTCGACCTGACCCAGGCCATTCTGATCGGCGTGTTCATCTCCGGCCTGGTCTATCTCAGCCAGAGCGCCAGCATGGAGATCAACGTGCAGGAGGTGGATCCGGAGAAGCTGCGCCAACACGGCATCGAAAACGCGGGGCGGTGCCGCCATGTGCGGGTTGCCTACCTGACTGGCCCCCTCTTCTTCGCGGCCACGGGCAATTTCAACGAGGCCTTCGCCCAGGTGACCAACACCCACGCGCTGATCCTCTCCATGCGCGCCGTGCCGTTGATCGACACCTCAGGACTGGAGGCGGTGAGCGCCTTGCACAGACGGCTGCAGGCCGCGGGCGGGGTGTTGATGCTGGCCGCCGTCAACGACAAGGTGCGCGATTACCTCGACCGTGGCGGCCTGACCGAGCTGATCGGCGAGCAGAACATCTTCTGGAGCGCGGACCAGGCCATCGTAGCCGCCGAAGCGCTGGGCTGCGCCCACTGCCAGGCGGAACAGGCCGGTTGAGCAGGCCGCGGCTTGGCCGTGGCCGTATCGAAGCCAGCTACTGGCTCACAGCTCAATCGCCGCCACCGACGGCACGATGTGGGTCGGCTGGTAGGGGAAGCGGCGCACGTCCTCCTCGCGCGTGACCCCGGTCAGCACCAGGATCGTCTCCAGGCCGGCCTGCACGCCGCCGATGATGTCGGTGTCCATGCGGTCGCCCACCATCACCGTGTCCTCGGAGTGGATGTCCAGGTAGTTCAGCGCCATGCGCATCATCAGCGGGTTGGGCTTGCCGATGTAGAAGGGGGCCACGCCGGTGGCGCGTTCGATCAGCGCGGCCATCGCGCCGCAGGCCGGCACGATGCCCCCCTCGCCGGGGCCAGAGGGATCGGGGTTGGTGGCGATGAAGTGGGCGCCGCCGGCCACCAGGCGAATGGCCTTGGTGATCTGCTCCAGGTTGTAGCTGTGCGTCTCGCCCAGCACCACGTAGTCGGG
>JAJTXO010000765.1 GCA_021463315.1 Caldilineales bacterium
ATCGGTAATCCGACCGGAGGGGACTGGGGACTGGGACTGGGGACTGGGTGACCGATCACCGATTAACCATTCACCAATTCACCAATTCACCAATTCACCATTCACCGTTCACCGTTCACCGATCACCGCCTCAGTGCGCCGCCAGGACGCCTACGCCGATCAGATAGATGGCGGGATAGAAGAAAACCCACACCAGGTCGACGTAGTGCCAGTAGATGGCAGTGGCCTCGACGGCCCAGTGCTTTTCTGCCGAGTAGTGGCCCTTGCGGCCCAGGTTCCAGACCAGGAAGAGCAGGACGATGCCGCTCACCACGTGCAGCGCATGCATCCCTGTCATGCCGTAGAGCACCGCGCCGAAGACGCCGTCGGTGGGGCTGATATGGCGGCCCAGCACGAACTGGCCATCGACCGTCTTCCAGCCCCACTCGAAGAACAGCACGCCCAGCAGGAAGACGATGCCCAGGAACGCGGTCAGCAGAATCGAGCGCGAGAAGGTCTTGCGGTCGTCGTTGGCGATGGCCACCTCGGCTCGATTCATGAAGAGACTGCTGAGCAGCAGCACGGCCGTGATGATCAGCGGAATGATCTGGTAGTGGATCGTGATGGGGCCGAGGACGGTGTTCTCCATGGAGGGGCGGGTGTTGCCCCACAGGTAGAAGCGCGCCACCAGCAGGCCGCCGAAGATGAACGCCTCCGACAGAAAGAAGAGCCACATGCCCATGCGGTTGCGGCGCGTGACCACCTGGTAGGATTCGGCGATAGCTGACATTTAGTGCGCCTCCTCGGTTCGCCAGACATTGGCGATATGCATGAAGAAGACCATGATCAAAGCCGCCTTCAGGATGATGATCACAAACATCAGGGCGACCGATCCCAGCGCAGCCAGGAAGAACTCGACAATGGTCAGCGCTGCCAAACCGAGCATCACGACGATGCCGGTGCGGAAGCCAGCCTTGCGTTTGGCCGTCAAGCGCACATACTCGGGGCCATGGGCAGGCGCAGCGGCCGCGGCAGCCGGTTTGCCGTCGCCGGGCATGATGCGGGCCAGCAGCAGCGCGCCGACAAACACCCCACCTCCGACGATCAGCGGCAGAGCGATAAAGACCAGAAACAGATGTTCCATTCGTTGTACTCCTTGCTCAGTCGCCGCCGCTGATGCCTGTGGGCAGCGCTGGCGCCGCTGGCGCGATCTGCACATAGACCGAACCGGGCTTGCCGTAGTCGTAGGGCTCGCCGACAACCACCGGTGTCACGGCGTAGGTCACCTCAGGCATGGGTGATGGCACTTGCCACTCCAGGCCGCGCGAGCGCCAGGGGTTGGCGGCCGCCTTGGGCACGCGCCGCGAGCGCCAGAACAGGTTGTAGAGCATGATCAGCACCGAGGTGAAGATCACAAAGCCGGCGATGGTCACCATCAACTGCCCTGTGCCGATGCCCAGCTCCACCTCGTAGGTGGCGATGCGGCGGCGCATGCCGTGGGTGCCGACGAGAATCTGTCCCAGGCTCATCACCCAGAAGGCGGGGGTCATCAGCCAGAAGTGCAGTTGGCCCAGCCGCTCGCTGTACATGCGTCCGCTGGCCTTGGGGAACCAGTAGTACAGCGCCGCAAAGAAGGGGAAGACAAAGCCGCCGAACATGGTGGCATGGAAATGGCCCACCACGTAGTAGGTGTCGGTCAGGTTCAGGTCGGTGGTCACGGTGCCCAGCGGCGGCCCGGTCAATCCGCCGATCAGAAAGACCGAGATCGCGCCCAGGGCGAAGAGCATCGGGGTCTTGTATTCGATGCGTCCGCCCCACAGGGTGCCCAGCCAACTGAAGAACTTGACGCCAGTGGGCACGGCCACCAGCAAGGTGGACATCATGAAGGGCACCCGCAGGTAGTTGCTCATGCCTGAGACGAACATGTGATGCGCCCAGACCAAGAAGCCGACCAGCGCGATGGCCATGCTGGACATGGCGATCCATTTGTAGCCGAAGAGCGGCTTGCGGGCAAAGACCGGCAGCAGCTCGCTGATGATGCCCAAACCAGGCAGGACGAAGACGTAGACCGCCGGGTGTGAGTAGAACCAGAACAGATGCTGGAAGAGGATCGGATTGCCGCCGCCGACCCATTTGTCCACCTCGTTCCAGACCGAGCCGCCGGGATCGAAGAAGCCCATGCCCAGCACGCGCTGCACCACCACCATGAGGAAGGAGAGCCCGATGAGCTGCGTGGCTGTGAGCTGGATGATGGAGGTGGCCAGGGCCGACCAGACGAAGACCGGCATGCGAAACAGGCTCATGCCAGGCGCACGCATGGTGACGATGGTGACGATCACATTCAACGAGCCGAGAATCGACGACAGGCCGATGAAGAAGACGCCCAGGAAGAAGTATTGGACGCCCAGCGGCGCG
>JAJTXO010000766.1 GCA_021463315.1 Caldilineales bacterium
CAAAAGGAGCGCGGAAATGGCAGGAATCGAACAGGAACTGAACAGCGTGTGACCTGGAAAGCGGCTAACCGCTCCTGTTACACTGAGAGCAAGCAGGCAACGACACGATTGGCTGCAACCACCCTACTCTCATCTCGAACAGGAGTCCGCCATGTTGAGCAGAAAAGTCTCTTTCGTTTTGTTCAGTCTGATGCTACTGGGAACGCTGCTTGCCAGCGGCCACTTCGCCGCCTCGGCCGATGCCCCTATCGGCCCGGTGGCCTACCTGCCCCAGAGCAACGGCTTCAACACCATCGCCTATGACACCAATTCCCACAGCGCGGTGGCTAACATCCCCATGCAGGCGGGCCTGTACTTCAGCGTGGCGGTGAACCCGGCCGGCGCCAGGGCCTACATCACCAATGACTACATCGATTCGTTGGTGGTCATCGACACGGCGACCAACCAGCAGGTGACTGAGATCGACCTGCCCGCGCCTGGCTATCCGACCGGCTGCGACCCACGCACGGTCATTGTCAGCGATGACAACGCACGCGTCTACGTGGCCTGCGATAGCGGCAACCGGGTTTATCAAATCGACGCCGCCAGCAATGCCATCATCGGAGAGATCGGGGTTGGCTTTCCCACCGGGCTGGCGATTTCGGCCTCGGGGACCGAGCTGTATGTCGGCAGTTTCTTCAACAACACCCTGCGCATGGTCGATCTGACCGATCCCAATTTCGCCCAACGGGTCTCCAGCCAGGTCGGCCTGCCCAAAGAAGTGGTGCGCCAGCCGGGCAGCTCGCTGATCTACATCACCCATCTGCCCTACGACGGCATCACCATCTACAATCCCACCCAGACCGGCAATCACCCGGCCGGACGCATCGTCGGCCAGATCACCGTCGCCTCCATCAACGACATCGAGTTCAGCCCCGACGGCGCCACGCTCTACATCACGCGCCAGCCACCGGCCGGCGCGCCCGGCGAGATCGTCACCTTCGACACAGCGCAGGTGGTGGACAACCCGGAGGATGTGGTCATCTACGGTGTGGGCAGCGCGGTTTCGTTGCCACGGCCGCCGACCCTGCTCAATCTCGACAGCAGCGCGGCCTGCCTCTTCATCCAGGATGGCAGCAGCATCATGGAGCTGGATATGCACAGCCAGCAAATCGCGCGCGACACGCTGATCGGCGGTGGGCTGATGGCTCTGGGGCGCTGGCTGATGCCTGACCCGGCCAGCCAGTGGGTCGAGCTGGCGCAGAACATCTTCGACGCCAACGACAACGCCGGCGTCGCGCAGATCGTCGTGCGGCGGGGCTGCAACTCCACCGGCACAGTCACCGTCCACTACGAGACCAGCGATGACACCGCGCAGGCCGGGGTTCATTATCAGGCCAGCGCCGGCGACATTACCTTCAACGACGGCGAGCTCAGCAAGACCATCGAGGTGCCATTGATCGACGACAACGCCTATCATGGCGAGCGGGTCTTCAACATCGCCCTGTCGAACCCTGGCGGCGCAGCGCTGGGCAATCCTGTCAGCGCCATCGTCTTCATCCATGAGACCACCTCCGCGGCCGATCTGGCTGTGGATGGGCAGGCCGAGCCGAATCCAGTCGCCAGCGGCGGGCAGATCACCTACTGCTACACACTCAGCAACGACGGGCCGAGCAGCGCGCCCACTGTCACGCTGACCAGCACGGTGCAGGCGGGCACGGCCTTTGTCTCGGCTGAGATCGCCGACTGCGGCGGGGGCGGGGGCGGCGAGTTTGGGCCGGTGACAGCCGCGCCGGGCGAAGCTTCCACCGCTCAGACCCGAACGCTGCTGACCTCAGGCTGCACCACACCCACTGTTGGCGAGATGGGGACCATCACCTGCACGTGGGACCTGATCGATCCCTACCAATACGCCAGCGTCCAGGTCGTGCTGGATGTCACCGCGTCCTACGGGGTGGTCTCCCACCCGGTGGCTGTGACCTCGGCAGTGGCCGATCCCCAGCCAGCCAACAACGCGACCACGCTGGATGTGACGGTGAGCAGCGATGTGTACATCTCAGCCAGCGGCGACTGCGGCGGCAATCTGCCCTGCTACACCAGCCTGCAGCAGGGCCTTGACAGCGTGGGCGAGGACAAGACCGCCTATGTGCTCGGCGGAAGCTACGACGAAGATGCGCAGGTGACCAGCCAACGGACCGCCCTGCTGAGCGGCGACGTGACCATCGGCGGCTCGCTCTCGGTCTACGGCGGCGGCGTCTTCATCTCGACCCCAGGAACGCTGACGCTGGGCGGCAGCCTCTACGTCGATTCCGGCGCCAGCTTCAATCCGAACGGCGGGCTGTTCGTGTTCAGCGGCCCGGCCACCCAGTTCCTCTACAGCGATGTGACCTTCGATCACCTGACCATCGCC
>JAJTXO010000767.1 GCA_021463315.1 Caldilineales bacterium
GTTCCCCCAAGTTCCTCTGAGTTCCCCCAAGTTCCCCCAAGTTCCTCTGAGTTCCCCCAAGTTCCCCCAAGTTCCCCTGAGCTCCCCTGAGTTCCCCCAAGTTCCCCTGAGTTCCCAGGCCAATCGGGTACGCCCCATCCTCGCGCATGTCCGCCGTATGTTCCAGCGCCATGGCCGCCTGGCCCTCGAAACTGACCTGCTGATGCAGGCCCAGCAGCGCGGCCACGCCGTCGAAGAGGCGGCCGGCGCTGGTGGTGATGGGCGCGCTGAGGCCGCGGCGCAGCATCTGCCCCAGCACCAGCCGCTCGCTGGCCGGCAGCGCCCGAATCGGCGCCAGATCGTCCATCGCCAGGCTGGCCTCGCCGTACAGCTCCCACAGCAGCGCCAGCGCCACCCGCCGCGGCCCCCTGGCCGCCGCGTCGCCGCCGGGCAGGCGGAAGGGACGCAGATGCGCCACGCGCGTGAAGCCGGCCGCGTCGCCCAGCAGAAACTCCCCACCCCAGATCGTCCCGTCCAGCCCGTAGCCCGCGCCGTCCCAGATCACGCCCAGCGCCGGCCCGCTGATGCCGTTCTCCGCCAGACAGGCCGCCAGATGCGCGTGGTGGTGCTGGACGGGAACCAGCGGCGAACGATGAAGGATGAACGATGAACGCTGCTCTGCGTCCGTGTCCGATTCATCGTTCAGCGTCCCTGCTTCAGCCTTCTCACTGTTCTCTTCCGCCCAGCGCGTGGAGAGGTAGTCGGGATGCAGGTCGTGGGCGATGGCTGTCGGCTCGGCCTCGTACAGACGCAGGAAGTCGGCGATCACCCGCTCGAACGCGGCCATGGCCTCGGCCGTCTCCAGATCGCCGATATGCTGGCTGATGAAAACCTGCCGGCCGACACTGAGCGCCACACTGTTCTTCAGATGCGCGCCCACGGCCAGGATCGTCGGCGCGGGCTGCGCCAGCAACACCGGCAGCGGCGCATAGCCCCTGGCCCGGCGCAGCAGCCGCGGCTGGCCCTCGACGATCCAGGCCACGCTGTCGTCCACATGGCGCTGGATAGGCCGGTCGTGCAGCAGGAAGAAATCGGCGATCTGGCCCAGCCGCTGCACCGCCTCGTCGTTGTCGATGCAGATCGGCTCGTCGCTCAGGTTGCCGCTGGTGGCCACGAGAGTTTCAATGCTCTGGCCGGTCTCCGACCGAGCCAGCGCGTCCAGCAGCAGATGATGCAGCGGCGTGTAGGCCAGCATCACCCCCAGCGTCGGGTTGCCCGGCGCCACGTTGGCCGCGACCGGCGCATCGGCCCGCCGCGGCAGCAGCACAATGGGCGCCTCGGCCGACGTCAGCAGCGCGGCGGCCGGCTCGTCCACCGCCACCAGCCGCCGCGCCGCAGCCAGATCGCGCACCATCAACGCCAGCGGCTTCTCGTAGCGCTGCTTGCGCTGACGCAGCCGCGCCACCGCCTCCGCGTTGCCCGCATCCACCATCAGATGAAAGCCGCCCAGCCCCTTGACCGCCACGATCTGGCCCGCGCGCAGCGCGTCGACGGCGGCCTGAAGGTGAACGGTGATCGGTGATCGGTGATCGGTTTCGGATTCAGACCGCTCACCGATTACCGATAACCGATTACCGATCACCGACAAACGCGGCCCGCACACCGGGCAGGCGTTGGGCTGGGCGTGGAAGCGCCGATCGCGCGGGTCGTCGTATTCCGCCTGGCAGGCCGGGCACATGACGAAGCGCCGCATGGTGGTGTTGGGCCGGTCGTAGGGCAGCGCCTGGAGGATGCTGAAGCGGGGGCCGCAGTTGGTGCAGTTGGTGAAGGGGTAGCCGTGGCGGCGGTCGCCGGGGTCCAGCACCTCGGCCAGGCAGTCGGGGCAGGTCGCGATGTCTGGCAACACCAGCGCGGTCTTGCTGCCCTGGCCCGCGCTTTGGCGGATCTCGAAGCGCTGATAGCCGACCGGCGCAAGCCAGGCCGCGTCCAGCCATTGAATCAAGGCGCGCGGCGGCGCTTCGGCTGGCAGGCGGCGCAGAAATTCGACCAGCGCCGGCTCATCTCCCTCCACCTCGAGGAACACCCCCGCCGTGTCGTTGATCACCCAGCCGGCCAGTCCCAGTTCCGCGGCCAGCCGGTAGACGAAGGGGCGAAAGCCAACGCCCTGCACCGCGCCATGGATCTCGACAAGCAGGCGGCGTCGCGCTGGCGACTCAAGCGGTTGATCGATCATGGTCCGATGGGGAGGCGAGATGCTTCGGCGCCTTGGGTCAGCATGACAGATGCTTCGGCAGCCCTCAGCATGACAAATGCTTCGGCAGCCCTCAGCATGACAGATGCTTCGGCAGCCCTCAGCATGACAGATGCTTCGGCAGCCCTCAGCATGACAGATGC
>JAJTXO010000768.1 GCA_021463315.1 Caldilineales bacterium
CAGCCTCAAGGAACTGAACGAGGCGCAGAAGCAGACGGAACTCAGCATCAAGGAACTGAACGAGGCGCAGAAGCAGACGGAACTCAGCATCAAGGAACTGAACGAGGCGCAGAAGCGCTCAGAAATCCTGTGGCAGCAGAGTCTCGAACGCCAGAACGAATTCGATATCAGGTTCAACCGCTCTTTGGGGAGACAACTTGAGGTGCAATACCGCGACAAAGCCCACGCCTATTTCGGCCGCGTTCTGCGCAAGGTCGAGGTCGTCTCGGTGCAGGCGCTTGAAGAGGCGTTCGAGTCCAGGCTTGACGACCGCGAGTGGGAGGATGTCAGCCTGCTTGATCTGATAGTGCGCGGACAGGCGACCCAGCACGCACAGCGCCCGAGTGTGTTTCTGGCTCTGGAGATCTCCGCGGTCATCGACCGCGGCGATGTCGAACGCTCGCTGCGCCGCTCTGCCCGCCTGCGCAAGGTGGGCTTTCCGGTGGTGTCCGGCGTTGCGGGTGAAGACATCACGCGGGGCGCCATGGAGATGGCCCAGCGGGAACACGTTTTCGTGGTGCAAAACGGACACAAGGACTTCTGGGAAGAGGCCTTGGCCGCGGCTCTGGCCGCCTGATCGCCCTATGGAACCAGACTACACCGTCCGCTCCACCTGCCCCTACTGCGGCGTCGGCTGCCAGGTGCTGCTCAACATCAAGGATGGGCACATCCTGCGTGTCGAGGCGCCCTTCGACGCCGCGCCCAACTATGGCCGGCTGTGCGTCAAGGGCCGTTTCGGCACGGACTACGTGCATCATCCCAGCCGCTTGACCGCGCCGCTGATCCGCAGAGCGCCGCAGCGGCCCGGCCAGCGCCCGCGGACGGCCGCGGCCGGCCCCGACGATTGGCGCGAGGTCTCCTGGGACGAGGCGCTGGACTATACGGCGGAGCGGCTGCTGGATCTGCGGACGCGCTATGGTCCCGACAGCATCACAGCCAACGCCTGCGCCAAGGCCAGCAACGAGGACAACTACCTCTTGCAGAAGTTCCTGCGCCAGGTGATCGGCACCAACAACATCGACCACTGCGCGCGGCTGTGCCACGCGGGCAGCGTGGCCGGCCTGCAACTGGCCATCGGCTCCAGCGCCATGAGCAACAGCATCGCCGAGATGGCGCACCTGGAGTGCTTCATGGTCATCGGCTCCAACACGGCCGAGACGCATCCGGTGATCGCCACCTTTCTCAAGCAGGCGGTCCACAGAAACGGCGCCACCCTGATCGTCGTCGACCCGCGCCAGACCGAGATGACCCGCCATGCCACGCTCTGGCTGCGCCAAAAGCCGGGGACGGACACCGCGCTGTTCAACGCCATGGCCCATGTGGTGGTCAAGGAGCGCCTGACCAACGCGGAGTTCATCGCGCAGCGCACGGAAGGCTTCGACGCCTACATCCACAGCCTGGAGGAGAAGAGCCCCGAATGGGCCGAGATCATCACCGGCGTGCCGGCTGAACAGATTCGCCAGGCCGCGCGCCTCTACGCCACGGCCGGCGCGGCCGCCATGTATTGGGGCATGGGCATCAGCCAGAGCACCCACGGCACCGACAACACCCTGACCCTGACCAATCTGGCGCTGATGTGCGGCCACGCGGGGCGGCCGGGAACGGGGCTGAACCCGCTGCGCGGGCAGAACAACGTGCAGGGCTGTTCCGATGCCGGCGGCCTGCCCAGCTTCTACACCGCCTACCAGCCGGTGACCGATGCCGCGGTTCGCGGTCGCTTCGAGCAGGCCTGGCACGCGCCGCTGCCCAGCCGACCCGGCCTGACTACCACCGAGATGGTCGATGGCATCCTGGCCGGCCAGGTGAAGGGCTGGTACGTCATGGGCGAGAACCCGCTGATGAGCGAGCCCAACCTGCGCCACGCCCAGCACGCGGTGGAGCAGCTCGAGTTCTTCGTGGCCCAGGACATCTTCTTCAACGAGAGCAACGTCTACGCCGATGTGATCTTGCCCGCGGCCAGCTTCGCCGAGAAGGATGGCACGTACACCAACTCCGACCGGCGGGTGCAGCGCGGGCGCAAGGCTGTGGCGCCGCCGGGGCTGGCGCGGGCGGATTGGGAGATCATCAGCGACCTGGCGCGGCGGTGTGTGCGGGATACCACAGCGGATGGAAGAACAGCGGATGAAAGAACTGCGGATGGAAGAACAGCGGATGAAAGAACAGCGGATGAAAGAACAGCGGATGTAAGAACAGCGGATGAAAGAACTGCGGATGAAAGAACTGCGGATGAAAGAACTGCGGATGAAAGAACTGCGGATGTAAGAACAGCGGATGTAAGAACTGCGGATGAAAGAACTGCGGATGGAAGAACAGCGGATGAAAGAACTGCGG
>JAJTXO010000769.1 GCA_021463315.1 Caldilineales bacterium
AGCTGAGAGGAACTGGGGGAACTGGGGGAACTGGGGGAACTGGGGGAGCTGAGGGGAGCTGAGGGGAACTGGGATGGGCTTGTACAATGTGAGGGTGTTTCAATCTGGCTGAATACCACGATAGGCCAGCGCAGGTCGAGTAGAGTCGGCGGCGTCTGGCGGACCAGCCACTGTTCAGTAGTTCACGATTCTCACGCAAAGCCGTCAAAAATGCCAGGAATCTCTGCCCTTTGCGGTCTTTGCGCCTTTGCGTGAGACAACAATCATTTGGAATCTATTTGGAATTGCTGAAATACACCCATCCGATGAAACCAAGGTCTGTATTGAAGAACATCTGAAGCTCCCCCAAGTCCCCCTCTCCTCACCCCTCCCCGATCACCATCACATGCAGCTTGCCGGGCCCATGCACGCCGAAGGCCGGCGTGGCCTCGATATCGTCGCTGCGGCTGGGGCCGGTGAGCAGGGTGGTGATGGGCGAGGCCAGCGCCGGCCGGCCCGCGGCCCGCGGCAGCTTCGCCAGCCAGCTCTCCAGGCTGGGTTCGATGCGGCTGGCAGCCAGCAGAGCGATGTGCCGCCGCGGCAACTGGCTGACCAGCAACGGTCGGCCGGGGCCATGCTGCAACAGCAGCGTTCCCGTGGCAGCCAAGGCCGCGTTCGCGCCGGTCAGGCCGACCGTCACGCCCTCGATTCCCAACAGATAGCGTCGCCGCACCTCCAGATCCTGGGGGCGCAGCCGGACATCGGCCAGGGGCAACGCGGGTGTGATGACTTCGATGCCCAGCACCTCCAACGCCTCCAGTGCGCCGGCCACGGGCAACTGGCTGGCGGCCCAGCTCAGCACCCGCTTGACCCCCTGCTCTTGCAGCCGCGTGGCCAGCATCATTCGGGCCACCACCGGGCTTTCGACCAGTTCCCAGGTCGCGTGGGCGCGCTCCAGAGCCTGAACGAACTGCTGGCTCAGGCTCCCGGCGTCGCCATAGGCTGCGGACGCGGCCGGACTGGGCGCGGCGGGGCTGGCCGGCGGTGCGACGGCCGGCAGCGCGGCCAGGCGAGCCATGATCGCCGCGCGTCCATCTGGGGCGTTCATGGGCCGCGCCTCGCCTGCCAGGCCGCGCGGAAGGTCTGGCTGGCTGGCCGCGGCCAGTTGCGCACCAGCTTGCCACGGCGCAACAGACGGTGCAGCCGGCGATAGTTGGCGGCGTCCTTCATGCCCCAGGCGTAGACTCGTCGCCATAGTCGCTCGCCCGGGCCGATCTCGCCGGCCTCGGCCAGGTCGCCGCGCAGCCGGATCAGCAGCCGCGGGATGTCGATGCCCACAGGGCAGACGTCGGTGCAGGCGCCGCACAGGGTGCTGGCATGCGGCAGCGCGGCAAAGGGCGCGCCGCGCAGCGGCGGAGCATGCGTGAGATCCGCGCTGAACGCGCTGTCTGGCGGGGCGGCCGCGGGGCGGCGCGGCTTCCCGGCGCGGCGCGCGGGGGCTTCGGGCGTGGGCGGCGCGGGCGTGAGTGGCAAGCGCACCGAGTCGATGGGGCCGCCGCCGCGTGGGCTGTAGGCCTGTCCGCCGATCTCGCGGTACACCGGGCGGACGTTGTGGCAGGCCCCGCAGCGGATGCAGGCCAGCGCTTCGCCGTAGCCCCACCTCAGCAGATCGCTGCGCCCATTGTCCAGCAGCACCAGATGGAGCTCGCGCGGCCCGTCTCCGGCGTCGGGTGGCGTCGGGCCATCGAGCAAGGTCGCATGGCCGGGCAGCGCCTGGCCGCTGGCGCTGCGGGAGTAGAGCGGCAGAAACAGCGCCAGATCCTCCAGGGCCGCGGTCACCTGCTCGATGCCCATGACCGCGACGTGGATCGGCGACGTGGCCAGGGCCAGGCGATCGTCGCCCTCTGTCAGCGCCAGCGTGCCGGTCTGCGCGGCCGCCAGCGCCACGCCGCCCACGCTCAAGGTGGCCTCCAGCACCGGCCGGCGCAGCCTGAAGCGCACCATGCCGGCCAGAGCCTGGATATCCAGCGTCGGCGGCACATCCAGATGCTCCTCGAACAGGTGGGCGATCTGCTCCTTGCGCCAATGCAGCGCGGGATAGACCGGATGCGAGGGGGTGTCGCCGGCCAGGCCCAGAATGAAATCGCCGACCTGGGTCAGAATCACCTGCGCACCGGCCTGGGCCAGCGCCGCGTCGAGGCCGATCTCCTCCACCACGGCCGAATGGCTGCGCACCACCTGGCGCACCCGGCGCGCCTCGGCCAGTCCCAGGATGTAGCGGCTGGCCGCGGCGGCATCGGCCGCCCAGAAGACCTCGATGCCGTGGGCGCGCACCTGTTCCTCCAACTGCTGCAGCAGCGCGGGCAGCCGGCCGAGCGCGTCCGCGCGCC
>JAJTXO010000077.1 GCA_021463315.1 Caldilineales bacterium
TGCGTAACCCGTAATCGTAACACGTAATGCGTAACTCGTAACCGGAAGTCGTCTCGCGGACAGCCCTTCCGGTTACGAGTTACGCATTACGTGTTACGTATTTTAGGAGGATCCCCAATGAACAAGAAAACCATCCGCGACGTCGATGTGCAGGGGCGGCGCGTGTTTGTGCGCGTGGACTTCAACGTGCCGCTGGATGCCGACGGCGTCATCACCGACGACACCCGCATCCAGGGTGCCATGCCCACCATCCGCTATCTGCTGGAGCACGGCGCCGCGCTGGTGCTGGCCTCGCATCTGGGTCGGCCCAAGAGCGGCCCCGAACCCAAGTTCAGCCTGGCCCCCACCGCCAAACGCCTGCAGGAGCTGCTGCCGGCCAACCAGGTGATCATGGCTGCCGACTGCATCGGCGCCGAGGTGGAGGCCCAGAAGCAGGCCTTGCAGCCAGGTCAGGTGCTGGTGCTGGAGAATGTGCGCTTCTACAAGGGGGAGCAAAAGGGCGACATGGACTTCGCCGCCCAACTGGCCAGCCAGATCGATGTCTACGTGGACGACGCCTTCGGCACCGCCCACCGCCCCGATATGAGCGTGGCCGGCGTGCCGCAGATCATGCGGGCGCAGGGCAAGCCGGTGGTGGCCGGCTTCCTGCTGGAGAAGGAGATCGAGTTCCTGGGATCGGCCGTGGAAAATCCTGTGCGTCCCTTCGTGGCCATCCTGGGCGGCGCCAAGGTTTCGGACAAGATCAACGTCATCCAGAACCTGCTGGGCAAGGTCGATGCGCTGCTGATCGGCGGCGGCATGGCCAACACCTTCCTCAAGGCGCAGGGCTACGAGCTGGGCGACTCGCTGGTGGAGGAAGCAAGCGTTGAGCTGGCCCATAGCCTGATGGCGCAGGGCGGCGACATCCTGGTGCTGCCGGTGGATGTGGTGGTGGCCGACGCCTTCGCGGCCGATGCCAACCACAAGGTCGTGGGCGCGGACGAGGTGACGGCCGGCTGGCGGGTGCTGGACATCGGCCCGGCCACCATCGCCCACTATGCCAACTATCTCGCGGGCGCCAAGACCGTGGTTTGGAACGGCCCCATGGGCGTCTTTGAGTTCCCGGCCTTCGCCAAAGGCACCTTCGCCATCGCCGACGTGCTGGCCGGGCTGGATGCGACGACCATCATCGGCGGCGGCGACTCTGCCGCGGCCGTCAACGATGCTGGCCTGGCCGGTAAGATGACCCACATCAGCACCGGCGGCGGCGCCAGCCTGGAGTATCTCGAGGGCAAGGTGCTGCCCGGCGTGGCGGCGTTGGATGAGAAGTAGGTTGGTACGCCGCAGCGGCGGGTAAATTGGTAGCGCCGGCTGTCCGACGGGATGGCCGGCGTTTTTTATCCGACGACTGATACTCGAAACCGAGGGGCGGAGTAATAGTGTACATTGTCACCTTTCGCCCTTGCGGCTATTATTGTGCCTGAGCTCATGCCACGATCCCATCGATCGGGCGGGATCGCCTGGTTGACCCACCTGCACTAGCCAGCGCCGGAGACGACTACGGACGTCGGCCCAATCGAGCGTGTGATCTTGCCATACACCCTGAATGATGATCAGGGTTGGATGTTTAGAACGCGTCTGGTCGCCAGATATGACCAGGATCATTGCATAATCCGGCGTCGAGGGGTAGAATAGGCGTCATGAGCGACAAACCCTCCACTCTCCAGGATTTTCCCTACGAAGCGGGCATCCAGGCGATCAAGGACAGCCTGGATTTCAGCGACTTCGACGCCTTTTACCAGCACATGCTGCATAGTCTGCCGCAGAACTCGCCTGAGACGCGGCGGCGCTACACCAGCCTGGTGATGCGTTGGTTCTTCCCAGAGCGCAAGCTGGGGGGATTGCTGCCGCGCGTCTGGGCGGCCTGCTATGATGAGGCGCTATTGTTGGAGCTAGTCCGGGTGACGACGCTGGAGACAGAGCCAGTGATTGCGGACTTCGTCACGGGAACCGCCTATGCCACGCCGCCAGGCCAAGCCTTTGATCCAACGATAGCTCGAGACTACATCATTGCCACCTACGGCTCATACAAGAAGAACTCATACGATCGGTTGATCGTGACGGTTCGCAACCTTGGTTTCCTGGCACGCCACGGCAATCAATGGCTAGTGCCGTGGATACCCACGCCCGCCAACGGCCTGCTGATCCTGTTGCACGCCCGGCTGGCACAGACGCCGCGCATCGTCAGGATCTCGGACCTGCTGGCGGCGCCCTGGTGGCGCTACCTGGGTTATCGCAACCCCGACGAGGTGCGTTCGACGTTGCGTTTGGCCGAGGCAGCCGGCTTGATTGCCCGCTACAGCATCGTCGACGAGCTGGAGCAGATCACGACCCGCTACACCTTCGACGACTATCTCGACAACGCCTTGCGGCTGTAGCACACCATGGAACCTGACGCCTTCAAGTCCTTGCTAGCGAGATTTGCTCAACGCCCCGTGCCGTCGTTGGCCGGCCGCCACGTCTACCTGTGGCACGGCGAGCTGCCGGCGCTACACGCGCTGATGCCCTCAGGGCTGAGCGTCCACCTGGACCTGTGGGACTTGGCCCGATCGCTGCCGCGCACTCCCCTGGCCGTCGACGAGGCGCGGCGGGTCTTGCAGGCAGCCATCGAGGCGTGGCTTGACCGTCACCCGCCGCCGGTGGGCGCGCAGCGGGTGGTGGTCGTCACCGGTGCAGCACTGCTGGCCCGCTATCGCATGCCGCTCAACGTCTTCTTCAACCGGGCGGGGGAGGCGCAGATGTTTGTGTTCATCCTGCCGCCCCACGAGACCGCCTTCCGCCCTCGCCGGCCGCTGCCCCTGTACGTGGATTTCGACCCGCAGGCCACGCTGGCCTATCTGCGCACGAAACTTGGCGATCCAGCCATCATCGGAGCCGCCCTGCCATGACCCTTCTTCCGCTTGCCGAACTGATCGTTCAGAAGCCCCGGCCGCAGACGACACTTTCCCTGCTGCCGGCCCTACACAACCATGCGCAAGAGATGGTGGAGACCTACGTCTTTACCGGCGCCATCCGCCACCACGTGGCCGAGATCCTGGACGCAGTCGCCACCGGCCGGGGCCAGGGCTTCTGGGTCCAGGCCGAGTATGGCGCCGGCAAGACGCATTTCCTGGCAGTGCTGGCCGCCCTGCTGGCCAACGACCACGCCGATCTCTGGTCGCTGATCAAGGACGAGCAGGTAGGTCTCCACCGGCGGCGCTTGCAGCAGAGCCATCTCTTCCCGGTGGTGGTCTCGCTGCGCGGCATGGGCGAGGCCGACGTGCTGACCGGCCGCTCGCTGCTGGACGTGCTGCTGGAGGACGGCTTTGCGCCGGCCCTGCAACAGGCTGGCCTGGAGGACCGGGTGCAGGTGGTGGCGGCCGAGGACTACATGGTCTGGCTGGATACGCAGACCTCGCCTGCGATCCGCGACGACGTCGAGGCGTTCGTGCGGCGTAAGACTGGACAGGGCAGCCGCGTCTACCGCGAGAATGAGGGCGCCAACGCGCTGGCCCGCCTGATCGCCGACTACTGCCAGCAGAACGCCATCGGCCCCAAGATCGCGGCCAGCGTCAAGGACCGCCTGGCCCACATCTACCGGCAGATCACAACCATGCAGCCGACCCGCTACAACGGCCTGCTGGTGATGATCGACGAGTACGAGGGCTGGGAGAAGGCCCACGCCAGCCCCGCCGCCCGCGCGCACGACGAAGACGTGCTGGAGACGCTGGCCTATCTGTTGCCGCGTGACCTGAGCTACCAGGTTGTGACGGTCGTGGCGTCGCAGAGCGCGGTTCCGGCCAAACTGCAAGGAGGCCAGGCGGGCGATCGCTTTGTCAACATCCCGTTGCTCGCCTCCACCAACGAGCGCGACTACGACGTGATCACCTCGCGCCGGGTGCGCGGCCTGCGCGAGGATCGGCTGCCGGAGATCAGAGACCACTTCCACCGTTGCCAGCAGAACTTCGAGTTTGCCCGCAACCTGAGCGAAGCGGAGTTTTGCGACATCTTTCCCTTCCAGCCACGCTGCTTCGAGATTGTGCGTAGGGTAACGGCCAGGGACCTACCCACAGCCCGATCTGGCATTACCATTTTCCATGAGGCAGTCAACCATCCCGAGGCCATCCAGCGCACCATGCTGATCCGCGCGGCCGATCTGCTGTGCAGCCCACACCTGGTGGACGACTGCCTGCCCACGCCGGAGTACCGCGAGGCCTACGCAGCCTACAAGGTGGCGCGCGAGGCGTTGCCCACGCTGGACCTGGATGCGGGCGATCTGCCCCTGGCCCAGGCGATCCTGGACACGCTTTTCCTCTGGCACCTGGCCTACAAGGAACACCCCAGACCGATGAGCTTGCTGGACTTGGCCCAGGCCACGCTGACCACGTCCGACTTCCTGCGCGCCGAGGACAACGTGGCCTACGTGCTAGGACAGATGCAGTCGCTGCGCCAGGTGGAGTTCGAGGGGCAGCAGGCCAGCTTCGTGCCGGCCGGCGAGGAGGGCGCTTCGGTAGTCACCCTGTTCAACGACTACCGGCGCCGGGTGCAGGACGACGCCTACCGGCTGAGCGCGGCCTGGTCAGAGAGCCTGTTCCTCAGCCCCCAGGAGACGCGCGGCCAACAAGCGTTGTTCAGCAACTTCACCCCCGACGAGGCGCTCACCCGCCGCACCGAGCACCGCAACCTGGAGTATACCGGGCAGATGATCGTGGCTTCGCGTTGGCAGCTCGACTGGGCCCTGCCCCTGCCCAAGGACGACACGCACTTCCGGCTGGTGCTTCTCACCTCCGAGGCGGCCCAGTCGCTCAAGGCCGAAGACCTGCAAGACCCGCGCATTGCCGTGGTCTCTCCCGCGCCGCTGAGTGACGAGACGGCGCGCGCGGCCGCCGACTGGCTGGCCTGGCAGCAGATGAGCGACGACTACGCGGAGACCAAACGCACTGGCCGCGAGGCCGAAACGGCGCGCGAGTGGCTGGCCGGCCAGCGCGCCGAGTTGCTGCGCAAGTTGCTGGACACCCAGCGCCGCCAATACCAGAGCGGCCGCGTCGTCACCCGCGACGGTCTGGCAATCAACGCGCGCGATGCCTTTGGCCAGCCGGGCGAGGACCGCCTGCTGGCGGCCATCGCCGTTCCGCTGCTGGCCGCGGCCTATCCACAACTGCCGCTGGACTGGGAGCGTCTTGGGCGTACCGTGCGGCCGGCCGAGGTGGGGCGCATCTTCAACGGCTATTTCAGCCGCAGCCCCGGCACGGCCGACAGCGCCGCCACCCGCAACTTCGGCATGGCCCTGTGCCTGTCACACCCCGAAAAGCCGGGCCATTTCAATCCCCAGCAAGCGCGCGCCCTGGACCTGATCGGCGAGCTGCTGCGGGAACGCAACGGGGAGCTGCCGGTGTGGCGGGCGCTGGAGACGCTCTCCGCGCCGCCCCACGGGCTGCCTTACGCGCTGATCCAGCTCTACCTGCTGGCCTTCGTGCGCCGCGGCGACCCGCGCGCCGAGATCGTGCTCAAGCGCGACCACCAGATCAAGACGATCAACCGCCAGCCCTTTCCCAGCAACCGCATTACGGCTGGCAACGTGGTTGACCTGGACTTCAGGCCAGGCCAGGAGCGCTACTTCGACGTGTTGGTGGCGGCGGCCGGGCCTAGCTGGAGCGACACCGTCGCT
The DNA here is from genome assembly GCA_021463315.1 of Caldilineales bacterium. GTDB lineage: Bacteria > Chloroflexota > Anaerolineae > JAAEKA01 > JAAEKA01 > JAAEKA01. The sequence continues at coordinate 5,687 of JAJTXO010000077.1, forward strand.
TATGGCCGCGAGGTGCTGGGCGAGCTACACGCCACCACTGACCCGACCGAGGTGGAGGCGCAGGCAGCGCGGCTGGATGCCGCGCTGGTGCACCTGGCAGAAGAGCGGGAGAACACCGGCCGCAACCTGGATATCCTGCGCCAGCGGCTGGGCGCGTCCCTGCCCGATGCGGCGCGCGACGCACTGCAAGGCCTGGGCCAGTTGGCAGCCGCGGCCGGCAGCGGCTACCAGCGCTTCTACGAGCAGGCCGGCGAGCTGTACGCCAGCCCCGATGCGTTGCGAGACCAACAGCGCACCTTTGCTCGCCTCAAGGAGCTGGCCGGCCTGTCGGCCGAGATCATCGCTGCGCGCGACTACCTGGCCGGGACCCAGTTGCGCGCTGGGGACCGCGAGTTGACCGCCGATCGCATGACCATCCAGGGGCAGATCGACCTACCTAACCTGGCCAGCCAACCGGGGCAGTGGCCCAGCATACGGGGCGAGCTTGAGCGCTTCAAGAGCCGTTACCGCAACGCGTACCAAAAGCATCACCGCGACTTCCACAAGGCGTTGGGCGATCTGCAAGAGGAGCTGGCCGAGGCGCCGCGCCGGCTGCGCGCCCTGGAGCTGCTGAACGGCATCGAGGAATTGGGCCGGCCGGTGGGCGACGACCTGGCGCGACGTCACGGGGCACTCGGCCAGAGCGTGCGGCCCTGCCCCGTGCCCTTCGCTACGCTCACCCTGGAGGTAGCGCCGCAGTGCGAGAAGTGCCGGCTGGCATTGACCGCAGAGCCGCCCAAGGCCGAGGTCAACGCCTTCCTGCGCGACCTGGACAGGGCCCTGGTAACCCAGCAACGCCGGCTGGCCAGCAAGGCCATCCACCGCGTTCTGGCCAGGAGCCAGGAGGACGCCGTGGCCACCTTCGTGCAGGTTGCGCAAACCTCAGACCTGGCCTCGCTGGTCGACCTGCTGGACAGGGACCTGGTCGATTTCATCCGCGTGCTGCTGGCCGAGGCGGAGGTGGCCACCAGCGAGAGCGACCTGTTGCAGCGCTTCGCCGCGGCCTACCCCACCCTGGAGGAGGCTGACCTGCCCAAGGCGCTGCGCGATTTCGAGGCGCTGTTGCGCGCGGCCTTCAAAGAGGCGCGCCAAGCCAACCCGCACAAGAAGATGGTACGTCTGACGCTGAGATGATCACGGACTTCATAGATGAATCCGGGACCCTGGCGCCTGATCCCGAAGGTGACCTCTATACCGTGGCGCTTCTGACGGCGCACGACGCAAAGCGTGCGGCCCAATTCATCGCCCAGAAAGTGCTGGTTGAAGAGAGAGTCAAAGGAATCGAAATAGCGGCTTTGCCCAAGGGCCGATAACCACCGCCTCATAAGGACGGAGTGGGATGTTCTACGAACATCCAGCCGGTCTGGGACTTACTGAGCCGCCATTCTGGCTGCCATTCTTACGCCAATCGCCAACAAAGTCAAGCCGTTTTCGTTGTCTTGACGAGGATCTGAGGCAGAGAACGGAGAAAACCAGATGGATGGATACCGTGACAAGCTTAGAACATGAATATCTGCGCCAGCGCCTGGCATTGGTCGAGGAATGGCTGGAGAACCCGGATCGAGCTTTCGAGTATGCGGGCCACGGACGGGTACGGCGCCGCGGTGCGCCAGCCGAGCGCAGAGACGTCGATCACGAGCGCGAGGCCCGGCTATTGCGCAAACTACAGAGACGCGCCAGCGAAGGCTGCGTTCTGTCCACGTTGACCGTGTGGCGAGAGCAACTCGGAAAGTTCCTGTGGGATCACCGCCAATGCCACAAGGAGATGCAGGATGTGTATGATGCCTGGCGGGAGCTTCCCCTCTACCAGCGTGAGAACACACCCCAGCCGCCACAACCGCCGCCGGCCAGATACGTTGACAAAGAAGGCGAATCGTGGATCGTCGATGATCGGTTCCTGGCTCTACTCGATGCCTTGGCCGGTAGGATGCGGATTTGGAAGCACGGGGAAGACGAATAGGAGCCAACGACTGTCGTATAATGACGCTACAACGCCGGCGCCACCATGTCGAGGCAGTTTGGAAAACGAAGCAGCGAAGACGCTCGAAACCACGAAGCGTACCACGAAGCCGCGAAGATGCTCGAAGCCACGAAGCGTATCACGAAGCCGCGAAGATGCTCGAAGCCACGAAGCGTAGCACGAAGCCGCGAAGATGCTCGAAGCCACGAAGCACGAAGACCGCGAAGCGTACGGCTTATCCGACCCGGCAACTGCCGCGTTTGCACTTCGTGCCTTTTGTGCTTCGCGTTCTTCGCGCCATTTCGCGTCTTCGTGATCCAGACCCTCGCCTCGACCAACCCACCGCAAACACACCCTACCACCTGGCAGACCAGAGCAACCCTCGATGATCGTCCCTGATTCTTCAGCTAGCGACCAACTGCTGACCGATTTCCTGGCCCGGCACGCCACGCCCTACGACCCGGCCACAGACGCCTACCGCCGGCCGCCCTTCGCCGCGCCGGTCAAGGCCGGCAAGAATACGGCCATCTACAACGCGCACTCCTATCATACCAAGGTGCCGCCGCAGGGCATCACCCCCTACATCGAGCACTACAGCGAGCCGGGCGACCTGGTGCTGGACCCCTTCTGCGGCAGCGGCATGACCGGCGTGGCCGCCTTGATGGCCGGCCGGCATGCGATCCTCAACGACCTGTCGCCGGCCGCGGTGCACATCGCCCGCAACTACTGCACCCCGGTGGACGTCGCCGCCTTGCGCCAGGAGTTCGAGCGCATCAAGGCCGCGGTCAAGGAGGAGTTCGACTGGCTCTACGGCACGACCTGCGACCGCTGCGGCGGGCCGGCGACGATCCAGTACACCATCTGGAGCGACGTCTTCGAGTGCGACCGCTGCGGGGAGGAGCTGGTGCTGTGGGACTTGGCGGTGGACCCGGTCAGCGGCAAGGTGCGCGAGAGCTTCACCTGCCCAACCTGCGGCGCGGCGTGGCGCAAGGGGCAGGTTCGCTGGCTGCGGTCGGAGCCTGTGGTGACCGTTTTTGAGTGTTCTCATTGCAGACCCAAGCGTGATGAACACTCGACAACTGAGCAAGAGAAGCGACACTTGGTCGAAATTGAGGCAAAGCAGATACCTTACTGGTATCCAACCACAGCTTTTCAGGAACAAGATTGGGAAATGTGGCGTGGGGTTCATGGCGAACAAGGGGTTACTGACGTAAGCAGGTTTTTCACCAACCGAAACTTGTGGGCACTAGCGAGGTTCTGGCACGAAACTAAACTGAGCGTTGACGCAACGATCAGCGCTCGGCTGAAGTTCACGTTTACGGCTGCGATGGTATCATCTACTGCGATGGTCAAGTATGTAGCTGGCCGAGGAGGACGGAGCAACCTCCCTGGCACGCTTTACATTCCGGCGCTGACTCTCGAACAAAACGTGATTGGTGTTCTTGAGCGTCGTTTCACGCGGGTACTTGATGGAGTGCAGGAATTCAGAGATGCGCTTGGTAACAAAGATGTGTCCTTCTGGATTTCCACGGGATCGGGAACGGACATCGGCTATCTGGAAGACTCGTCGGTGGACTACATCTTCACCGACCCACCCTTCGGCTCCAACATCTTCTACGCCGACTGCAACCTGATCTGGGAGGCCTGGCTGGACCAGGGCTTCACCGACCAGAGCCAGGAGGCCGTGGTCCACCTCAAGCACAGGCACCGCAACACCCTGGCCGACTACGCCCGCCTCATGGCCGAGGCCTTTCGCGAGATGCACCGCGTGCTCAAGCCGGGGCGTTGGGCCAGCGTCGTCTTCCACAACTCCGACGACAAGATCTGGGACACGATCCTGGAGGCGGCGCGCGGCGCCGGCTTCGAGCTGGCCGAGATCAACGCCTTCGACAAGGAGCAGCTCTCCTTCAAGGGCATTCGCGGCCAGAAGGGGCTGGAGCGGGTGACCAACAAGGACATCGTGCTCAACCTGCGCAAGCCCAAGCCCTACGAGCAGGCCACGGCCAACGGCAAGGTCTACGCCGACGAGGCTGAGCGCCGCGTGGTGGAGGCCATTGCCGCGTTTCTGGCAGCGTCACCGCCAGCGGCCGAGCGCACCCTGCAAGGGCTGTGGAACCACGCGCTCTACGACATGCTGCGCGAGGGCCACGTCCAGGTCAACATGGCGCAGGTGGGCGAGCTTTTACCCCACTACTTCAAAGAGGTGGACGGCGGCTGGTACTTGCGCGGCGAGGCCGTGGTGGGCGGCAACGCCTTCGACCTGAAGAGCGACGCCGGCGCGCTGACCTGGCTGGGCGCAGTGATGGCGGCCCAGCCACAGACCAGCGGCGAGCTGATCCCCCAGTGGCAGCGCGAGACTGCGCACCTGGCCGCCGACGACCCCGGCCGGCTGGAGCGCCTCTTGCAGCAGAACTTCTGGCTCGACCCGCGCACAGGCCGCTGGCGCATACCTACCGAGGTCGAGCGGGAGAAGATGTCAGCCCGCCAGTCGCTGGCCGACCAAGCCCACCTGCGCACCGTCCGCCGCTTCCTGGAGGGCCAGCTCGACCGCCGGCCCAACGACTGGGAGCTGTCCGAGTGGCTGCGCTTCTGCTACAAGCGCGAGGCGTTCGCCGAGGCGGTTGCACTCTTCCCGCACATCAGCCCTGAGCACCTGGAGTCGACGCGCTACGCGGAGTTGAAGAAGATTGTGGTGGTGTGCAGAATGCGAGCAGGTGGCTAGAAAGAAAAAGGCCCCGAAGGGCTCGAAGGCGTATCGCCTTCCACCTCCAGATAATTGGACTAACCATATTGTACGCGAATCTTCCTGTCAGGTCAAGCAGAATTTTGGCGCCATCAGACTGAATGCGCAGCTTTCACGAATTGATCTGGAGGCGAGAATTATGGCCCGTGGTGGTTTCTTGGATGCAGCATACCAAATCTTGACCGAGGCCGGTGAACCAATGCACGGTCTGGAGATTGTGCGCATTGGCCTAGAGCGTTCTCTGCTTACCACATCGGCAAAAGAGCACAAAAGCCTTGTAGACACCCTTTATTCCGAGGTTCGACGTAGAAGCAATAGTCGCGGTTTCACAGTGCTTGGCAACGGATATTACGGCCTAAGAGAATGGGATGCCGGTTCGCCGCAAGCTGTGGCACAACCGGCGCGACCTC
>JAJTXO010000770.1 GCA_021463315.1 Caldilineales bacterium
GCCCAGGCGCCCGTTTTTGTTTGCTGCCCCTGGGCCAGGCTTTGTTGGCGGGCTTATAGTCGGCTGCGATCGGCTGCGGTAGAATGGCATGGTGAGTGAATGTCAGAACCAACCAGCCACCAGGAGATAGCGCCATGGCAAACCCCGAAATCAGCAAGAGCGACGCCCAGTGGCGTCAGGAGCTCACCCCCGAGCAGTACAAGATCTTGCGCCAGAAGGGCACCGAACGTCCCTTCACCGGCGAGTACTACCACAACAAGGCGGCCGGCTCCTATCTGTGCGCGGCCTGTGGCCAGGAGCTGTTCAGCGCCGACGCCAAGTACGAGTCCGGCTCCGGCTGGCCCAGCTACTGGCAGCCGGTCAGCGCCAGCGCCGTGGAGACCCAGCGCGACAACAGCCACTTCATGGTGCGCACCGAGGTAATGTGCAGCCGCTGCGGCGGCCATCTGGGCCATCTTTTCGACGACGGCCCCCGGCCCACCGGCCTGCGCTACTGCATCAACTCGGCCGCCTTGCAGTTCAGGCCCGTCGTTGAAGAGGGGTCGGCGGAATAAACACAGGTTCCCAGGCCGCTCGCGGCCTGGGAACCTGTTTAGTTGGCGCAGGCGCTTTCTCGCCTGAGGCGATGGGCGCCGACAGTAGCCCGACGAAGCGCTAGAGCAGGGTCGCGTTGAGCTGGACCTCGTCCACCGCGGCCAGCGCCTTGGAGACCGGGCACTTGGCCTTGGCTTCGACGGCCAGCTCCTGGAAGCGGGCGGCGTCCAGGCCGGGCACCTCGGCCTCGCAGTTGAGCTCGATCTTGCTGATGGTGGGGCCGGCCGTCAGGTGAACGGTGGCGGTGGTGTGGACGCGCGCGGGCGGCGTGCCGTTGGTGGTCAACAGCGCCGACAGGAACATGGAATAGCAGCCGGCATGGGCCGCGCCGATCAGTTCCTCGGGATTGGTGCCCTTGGGGTTGGCCTCGAAGCGGGTGGCGAAGGTGTAGGGACCCTCGAAGTAGCCGCTGGCGACCTTCATCGTGCCGTTGCCCTCTTTGAGGGTGCCGGACCAGATTGCTTCTGAACGTGCGATGGACATAGGGGATGCTCCTTTTTAGTGATGGTTGGCTATGGGCTGCCAACGGTCTGTTTGTCTGTCGCCTAAGCCTAGCAGGCTGGCTAAGGCTTTGCAGTATGAACACTTCCAGAGTACCGGTCGGCGCCCGACGGCAGCGGAACGCTGGCCGATACTCTGCCTGATCAATCGATTTGGCCGACGCTGGCCGCGGGCTATAATGGGAGAGAGCCGCGCTGGTCGCAACCGCACGGTGCGTATCATCTCAATAGACTGGGGAAGACTTCCGAAGTCTTATGGACTGTGAGCTCGTTTTGAACAAACCTGCGCAGACTTCGGAAGTCTCAACCCCGGTTTTTTGAGATGATATCACGGTGCGAGATGATAGCCTTCTTTCATGACTCCGATAGGTAGCAATCTCATGCATCCACTCCAACATTTGCTCGACAACAATCGCCGGTGGTCAGCCGCGCGCCGGGAGCTCGACCCTGGCTTCTTTTCTCGGCTGGCCCAGCAGCAATCTCCGCAGTATCTGTGGATCGGCTGCTCGGATAGTCGCGTCTCTGCTACTGCTATCATCGGCCTGGATCCGGGCGAGGTCTTCGTCCATCGCAATGTGGCCAACCTGGTGGTCCACACCGACGTGAACTGCCTGGCGGTGCTGCAATACGCCGTCGATGTGCTCCAGATCAAACATGTGATCGTTTGCGGCCATTATGACTGCGGCGGTGTGCTGGCAGCTATGAGCGGTCAGCCTCACGGCTTGATCGACAATTGGCTGCGCAACATCAAAGATATCTACTATGACCACGCCACGGAGATGGAGGCCATCGTCGATGTGCAGGCGCGGACCGATCGTCTGTGCGAGCTGAACGTGGTGCAGCAGGTGGCCAATGTCTGCCACACCACCATGGTTCAGGATGCCTGGCGGCGCGGCCAGTCTGTGGCCGTGCATGGCTGGATCTATGGGCTGCACGATGGCTGCATCCACGACTTGGAGGTGACTATCGAGGGGCCAGAGCAGATTCGCTCGCTCTACCGCGTGGCGCCGAGCGGCCTGCTTCTTGCCGGTTGACTGAACCGACCAAGGGCATCGTGAGCCAACCTTCGGCATCCGGCGCTGTCGAGGCGCCTGGTTCGCCTGGAGGCGTACAGGCTGTTCGTCTCACAATCATAGGTCAATCCCGAAATGCCATAGGCATTGTCCGAGGTTTGTTCTGCGGCAGGGGGCAGTTCGATGAGGGGTGCCATTTTGCCGGTGGTGGCGTCCACCCGATAGATGATATTGGCGCGTTCCGGTGGATTTTCTAGCA
>JAJTXO010000771.1 GCA_021463315.1 Caldilineales bacterium
AGCGTGGAAGAGGAGCTGGCCCGGGCCGCGGGCATCCCCTTCCGGGCCATCGAAAGCGGCCAGGTGCGCGGCATGGCGCTCTGGGTGGCCGCCCGCAACCTGCTCAAGGCCGGTCGCGGCGTGGTCCAGACCGGCCGGCTGATCGCCGAATTTCAGCCGGACGTGGTCTTCGTCACCGGCGGCTTTGTGGCCGGACCGGTGGCGCTGGCCGCCTGGCGGGCCCATGTGCCGGTTTTCATCTACCTGCCCGACATGGAGCCGGGCCTGACCGTCCGTCGCACCAGCCGCTTTGCCCGCCGCGTCGGCGTGACCTTTCCCGAGGTGGCGCGCTGGTTCCCGGACAAGGCCGTGGTCACCGGCTATCCGGTGCGCCAGGAGATCCTGGCCCTGGCCGGCCAGCACGACCTGGCCCGGCAGCGGCTGGGACTGGCCGATGACCTGCCGGTGCTGCTGGTTTTCGGCGGCAGCCGCGGCGCCCGCAGCATCAACCAGGCGCTGGCCGGCGCGCTGCCGGAGCTGTTGCCCCACTGCCAGATCGTCCACATCAGCGGCACGCTGGACTGGCCGACGGTCGAGGCCCTGGCGCACAGCCTGCCCGCGGCGCTGCGCCCCCGCTACCACGCCTACGCCTATCTGCACGACGAGATGCCGCTGGCGCTGGCCGCGGCCGATCTGGTGGTGGCCCGGGCCGGCGCCTCCACCCTGGGCGAATTTCCCGCCCTGGGCCTGCCCAGCATCCTGGTCCCGCTGCCCCACTCGGGCCAGCATCAGGAGATCAACGCCGACGCGCTGGCCCGGCACGGCGCAGCCATCAAGCTGCCCGACAGCCAGCTCGCGACGCAGTTGGCGCCCACCGTGCTGCGTCTGCTACAAAACCGGACTGAGCTGGCCGCCATGAGCCAGGCCGCCCAGGCCCTGGCCCAGCCGGCGGCCGCAGCCACCATCGCCCAGGAGCTTCGCCGTCTGGCCCAACACCAAGATTTCGGAAGTGGTCGCACACCTTGAGAAGGCAACCACGCCGCCGCGCGCCAGGCTCGGCACGCCATCCGGCCACTTCCGAAGTCTCTAAAGGGCTGAGCCAAGGAGACCCGCCATGATGTTTGCAGCTTTGTTCTTGTTAGCCACCACCATGGCCATTTGCGGCGTCTTGGGCTATCTGAAAGGCGCCAAATGGGCCTTCATCGCCTTGCTGATCCTCTTCCTGGCGGTCTTCCTGGTGGAGGCCAAGCCAGACACCATCGTCTCCACCCTCAACGGCCTCTACATGGGCGTGATGCTGACCCTGAAGGGCGGTCTGGGCGCGTTGGCCTCGGGCGATGTGGAGGCCGCCAAGGCGCTGCTGGAGGATATCCAGAAGCCATTCACCGACCAGAACGAAAACATGGCGCTGCTGCTGGTTGTCTTCAGCGCCGTGGGCATTGGCCTGATCATGGCCGCGGTGATGAAGAGCAAGCCGGGCGCGTGGGGCCTGATCTGGGGCCTGCTGTACGGCTACCTGCTCAGCGCAGCCGTGCTGCCGCTGATCAGCTCCAACCCGGCGGCCAGCCTGCCGCTGCCCTTGCTGCGTCCGGCCTCGAGCCAGCCCGGTGCGGCCGCGGCCCAGAGCTCGGGCGGCGCCAACCAGCTCTTTGCCACCCTGGCCGAGCCGCAGAACGTGCAGGTCATCGCCGTCGGCATCGGCGTTTTCATCGTCCTCTTGCTGCTGCTCACCGTGCGCGGCGGCGTCAAGAGCGGCGCCAAGAAGAAGGGATAGCGTCGCCATGGGTCCAGTAGAAGGTGTTTTTCTGGCCGTCATTGCCATGTTCGGCGCCATCGGCGTGGTGCGCGGCTGGCAGCAGGAGTTGGGCGTGACCACCATGCTGCTGCTGGCGCTGTTCGTCATCAGCTTCATCTTCACCACCTCCGTCGGCGACCGGCTGAACTCGGCGCTGAGCGGCGTGGGGGTGTCCGAGCCCCAGATGGTGACGATCCAGGCGCTCTTTGCCGTGGGCCTGCTGCTGATCGTGACCTTCATCTCCTACCAGGGCGTGGGCCTGGCCTACCCTGGCGGCAAGAAAAACAGCCTGCTCAGCCTGGCCATCGGGCTGATCAACGGCTATCTGCTGGCCGGCAGTCTGTGGTACTACCTGGCCAAGGCCAATTGGCTGGGCGCCAATATCGTGCCCGATTTCAGCCAATTCTATCAGTTCTTCAGCCAGATCCTGCCGCCGGCCATCTTCGGCTGGCAGTTCTTCATCCTGCTGGCGGTGGCCATGTTGATTCTGCGCGTGGTGAAGTAAACGGCGGGCACGGTCAGGAGACCGGCCCGAGCGACAATGCGTGGTGAAGTGAACGGCGGGCACGGTCAGGAGACCGG
>JAJTXO010000772.1 GCA_021463315.1 Caldilineales bacterium
GGTGGTGGGGGTGGCTGACGGCGACGCAGTGGCGGTGGCCGGCGCCAGGGGCGTGACCTGCGGCTCCAGGGTAGCCGGCGGTTCCAGGGTGGCCGTGGCCGGCGCCACAGCCGCCGGCTCGGAGGTGGCCGTGGCCAGCAGGGACGCGGGCGAAGCGATCGGCGTGGGTGTGGGCGTCGGCTGGCTGCGGCTGCAGGCGGCCAGGCTGGCCAGCAACGCCAGCGCCAGCAGCGCCAGGGAGAGAGTTTTGGCAGACATGGCATCGATGATAGCCGTGCTGGCGGCTCCTGTCAAGCCGCGCCGCGCTGCCGCACTTCCAACCCCAGCGGGGAGTCGAGGCTTCAGCCGGCCCAGCGCCCTGACGACCGCGATAGTGAAATTGCTGGCAAGAACTTGTGACAACCGGCAGAATGTGGTAAGCTAGGCCTCTGTTATCGCTGGCAAGCGCACTCCCCCTGGCTTACCAAAAGCGCAGCTACAAGGAAGGATTTCATGTCCAAAACGCACACGCTGTTGTGGCAACCCCCGCACGATTTTCGCCGGGATTTTCAGGTCTCGCGCGCCGCGCGCGATTTCTATCAGTTCGACGAGGAGCTTTTCTCGCTGCGCGGCACCATGGTGGTGGCCAATTTCCGCTCGGCGCGGCTCTTCGCTCAGCAAATGAACGAGAAACGCGATCTGGTGCGCTTCCCAGAGCAGGCGGTGAAGGCCAGCCAGATCAACGCGATGGCGCTGATCCACGAGATGTTGCACCTGATGATCGTGGCCTATCGCCAGCAGCGCAACCCCACCGTGCTGGTCAAGGCGCTGGACTATCTGAACACCCAGTTGGATGAACAGCCGGTGGATGAGACGTTGGCGACCTTCGAGGATGAGTTCCCGGTCATGCCGATCTACCGCGGCCAGCAGACGGTCGATGAATATCTGGCAGCCGAGACCGGAGGCGATCCCAACCGCGGCGTCGCGCTGGAGGAGATGCTGCTGCTCTGGCTGACCAACATCAACCCGGCCTATTCCCCCTATCGCGAGCTGTACGACGACGCGACGCTGACCAAGCAGACAGAATATGGCCAGATCATCGAGCAACTCCAGACCTTCTTCGCCGGCGAGCCGGGGGCTGGCGCCGGCGGCGAGAACATCCTGGACCTGCTGCAGGCGCCCATGCGCGCCTCCCCCAACTCCTTGCAGGGCCAGCTTGAGTTTATCCGCACCCATTGGGGCAGCTACCTGAACAAATATCTGTTCCGCCTGCTGGCTGGCCTGGATTTCATCGCCGAGGAGCAGAAGATCGTCTTCGTGGGCGGCGGCCCCGGACCGTCGGCCGCGCCCGACTTCTCTGCGCTGGTCGCGGAGCCGGAGCGCTTCAGCGCGGATCTGGACTGGATGCCCAAGACGGTGATGCTGGCCAAGAACACCTACGTCTGGCTGGACCAGCTTTCCAAGAAACACCAACGTGATATCCGCACGCTGAACCAGATCCCCGACGAGGAGCTGGATCTCCTGGCCGAGCGTGGCTTCACCGGGCTGTGGCTGATCGGCCTGTGGGAGCGCAGCCGGGCCTCGCAGCGCATCAAGCAGATGATGGGCAAGCCGGACGCGGTGGCCTCGGCCTATTCGCTGTACGACTATCAGATCGCCTACGATCTGGGCGGCTACGAGGCCTACCAGGATCTGCGCCACCGGGCCTGGCAGCGGGGCATCCGCCTGGCCAGCGACATGGTGCCCAACCATGTGGGCATGGACGGCAAGTGGGTGATCAACCCGCTGAAGTCGCAGATGGAGGCGAGCGACGTCGAGCTGGTCGTGGCCGGCAGCCGCCAGGCGCTGGTGATGGTCGAGGGCGGCGCCAAGCAGGTGCGCGAGGCGGAGATCCTCGAAATTCGTGACCGCGAGATTATCGTGGACATGGGTGTTAAGCGCGACGGCATTGTCCAGTCACAGGACCTGGAACGGCTGGACCCGGAGGTGCTTAACAGCCTGAAGGTGGGCGCGACGGTACACGTCTACGTGCTCAACCCGCGCGACCAGGACGAGAACCTGATCGTCTCGATCAACATGGGCCTGCAGCAGCGCGACTGGGAAAAGGCGCGCAGCCTGCTGGAAACCGAGGAAGTTGAGCCGGTCGAGGTCGTCGGGCACAACCGGGGCGGCATCCTCGTGCGCTGGAACCGGCTGGAAGGGTTCATTCCCAGCTCGCACCTGGTTTCGATGAACCTGTCGGGCGAGCGGCGCGAGGCCTGGGACGACCTGCGCGGGCGCGAGCTGCGCGTCAAGGTGATTGAGGTGGACCAGGACCGCCGCCGGCTGATCTTCAGCGAGCGCGAGGCGCAGAAAGAGTGGCGGGCGC
>JAJTXO010000773.1 GCA_021463315.1 Caldilineales bacterium
TCTTCGGACAGGCGGACTCCGGCAGCAGCCAGCTTGCCCACCACAGCGCGGTTGGGCTCGTGGCTGAACCATTCGTGGACGCTGGCGGCCAGCTTAGGGCCGATGCCGGGGATGGTCTCGATCTCGGCCGGATCGGCGGCCAGCAGCCGCTCGACGCTGCCGAAGTGCCCGGCCAGCGCCTCGGCCACCACGCCGCCCACGCCGCGGATGCCCAGCGCGGTCAGCACCCGCGCCAAGGGCTGGCCCTTGGAGGCATCGATCGCGGCCTTCAGGTTGGCCACGCGCTTCTCGCCATAGCCCTCCAGGCTGGCGATCTCCTCCCAGGGCAGATAGTAGAGGTCGGCCAGATTGCGCACATAGCCTTTGTCCACGAACAGCTCGGCCTGGCGGATGCCGAAACCTTCGATATCCATGGCGCCGCGGCTGACGAAGTGCTCGACGCCGCGCACCAACTGGGCCGGACAGGCGGAATTGGTGCAGTAGTAGGCCACCTCCCCCTCAGACTGCGTCACCGGCTCGCCGCAGGCAGGACAGCGCTCCGGCATCTGCCAGAGCTGTTCCTGGCCGGTGCGCAGGTCCACCACCGGGCCCAGCACCTGGGGGATCACCTCGCCGGCGCGCTTGACCAGCACCATGTCGCCGATGCGAATGTCGTTGTCGCGCACGTAGTCATAGTTATGTAACGTTGCGTGCTGCACGGTGACGCCGCCCACCTGCACCGGGGCCAGCACCGCGTAGGGGTTGATGGCGCCGGTGCGGCCCACGTTGACGCGAATCTCCAGCAGGCGAGTGGCGGCCTCCTGGCTGGGATATTTGTAGGCCACGGCCCAGCGCGGATCCTTGCCCACGAAGCCCAGCCGCTGCTGCACCGCGAAGCTATCGATCTTGATCACCAGGCCATCGGTTTCATAGGGCAGCTCGTGGCGCTGCGGCTCCCAGGTCGTCACAAAATCCACCAGCGCGTCGAAATCCTCGAAGCGACGGTTCTGGCTGGCCACGGGGAAGCCCAGGCCAGCCAGCAGCGCCAGCGCCTCCCATTGGCTGGCTGGCTCGAAGTCGCCGCCTTCGATCTCCACCACCTGATAGGCCCAGACGTGCAGTGGCCGGCTGGCGGTGACGCTGGAATCTAGGTTGCGCAGCGCGCCCGCGGCGGTGTTGCGCGGGTTGGCGTAGCTCTTGCCCCCTGTAGCGGCCTGTTCGGCCTGAAAACGCAGAAAGTCAGCCTTGGCCATGTAGGCCTCGCCGCGCACCACCAGCCGCCGCGGCGGCTGGTCGATGGCGATGGTCCGGCCAGCGGCCTGCAGAGCGGCGTCTGCAACCACCGGAATGCGCAGCGGCAGGCCGCGCACGGTGCGCAGGTTGGGAGTGATATCCTCGCCCACCACGCCATCGCCGCGCGTGGCGCCCAGAGTAAACAGCCCCTCCTGGTAATGCAGCACCACGGTCAGGCCGTCGATCTTGGGCTCGACCACATAGGCCAGCTCCTGGGCCATCTGATCCGGCAGCAGGCGCAGCAGGCGATCGCGCCAGGCGTGCAGCTCGGCCGGCTCGAAGGCGTTGCCCAGGCTGAGCATGGGCGCGGGGTGACGCACCTTGACGAAGCCCTCCAGCACCGCGCCGCCCACCCGCTGCGTGGGAGAGTCGGGCGTGCGCAGCTCTGGGTGAGCTTGTTCGATCTCTTGCAGTTGGCTGAACAGCGCGTCATACTGCGCGTCGCTGGCCAGCGGCGCGTCCAGCACGTAGTAGTGATAGCTGTAGCGCGTCAGCAGCTCCCGCAACTGGCGCGCCTGCTCCTGGAGTTCGCTCATGCGGGTCCATCCAAGCCCCTTCAAGGGGCGACGCTGGGGGTCGGCGTGACGAGGGGGGCGGGCTTGAGAAACTGCTCGGCGGTCCAGCCGATCAGACCATCGCTGGCCCGCAGCCGCCACCAGAGGTAGCCATCGTTCTCCACCGGATAGGCGCTGTCAGGCTCGCTGCCGGGCATGATAAAGAAGGGGTCGCCGTCGTAGTAGATGCCCTGGGTGAGGAAATTCAGCCCGGCGCCGGCGCGCAGCCGCACGCCCTGGGGGCCGGTGCTGGCGATAACCACCCGGTCGCCGACGGAGAAGGCCGCCTGCGCGGTGGGGGCGGGCAGCGCGGTGACCGTGGGGATCACCACGCGGGTGACGGTGGGCTCAGGGGTGGGCAGGACAACGGTGGCGGTCGGCGAGGGGGTGGGCGTGGGCTCGACGGCTGCGGGCAGGGGCGGCCCCATCAGCAGGAAGGCCACGATGGCCAGAATCAACAGCCCCCCCAGCAGCACCAGCAGAGTGCCGCAAGGCAGGCCGCGGCGCGGCCGGCCAT
>JAJTXO010000774.1 GCA_021463315.1 Caldilineales bacterium
AGGCGTAGAAGAGGTCCAGATGCTCCACGCCGTCGCGCGCCAGGATGGCCACCCGGTCGCCCTTCTGCACGCCAGCCACGTCCTGCAGCCAGTTGGCCAGCCGGTCGGCGCGCTCGTTCATCTGCCGAAAGGTCAGCTCCAACGCGGGCTGCTTGCCGGCATCGATGATAGCCAGCTTGTCAGGGCTATAGATCTGTCGTCGTCCAAGGTAATCGCCGATATACATATCTGGCTCCAGGTGCTTGCCTGCTGATCGCAGTTGCGCTATAATGCTCGTAGTTCAATCCTGACAGATGCACCGAGGTGGACCATGATCCAGGAGAGAGTCCGGTTGGGCCAAACGCTGATTCTGCCGCGCAAATGGCGGGAAACGATCCGCGCCGCTGACGGCGACGAAGTGACGGCGCTGTATCATGAAGACGGCATCCTGATCGTCAAGGACCCGGATGCGATCGAGCAATCGCTGCAAGCTTTCGCCGAGTCGCCTGCATCCTCGCATGAACGAGCGTTGGCGCACATCCGTGAGCTGGCCGCCGAATACGAGACATCGCCGTTGATGCAGTTGGCCTCGCAATACCCCGGCCCGGACGAAATGTCGCCGGAGTTGGAGGCGCTGTACCTGGAGGCTGAGCAAGAGACCCTTCAGTCTCACTTGCCGCCGTTGCAGGAGGGAACCATCATCGAACTGCCTGAGGAATTCCTGGAATACCTCAAGTCAAGGGGCTACGATGACTGAACCTCTCTATCAACCTGCCTCCAAACCTGGCATTCACCGAGGCGACATCTATCGTTTTCGTCCGATTCCTTGGCTAGCGCCGCCGGTATGGCTGGTTGAACACGCCGACTGGACTAACCGCCGTGCTTCCCTGCGCCCAGGCGATCTAGCCTCCGACTTCCGAGACCGATCCCAGGACAATCAGGAACTGGTGGTTGTCGAAGCCAAGTTGCGCTTCGTAATTGTCCTATACCACGCTACACCTGGCGCGACCAACGTCTCTGTGGCTCCAGCTTACTCCTTTGCTGATCATAAGAACCAGTCGTTTCTTCAGGCTGTTCGCCAGAGTCAAGTTCCTGACAAATACTATCTACCTGAAGATGACGGGTTGGGTATCCGAGAGTCCTATGCCGATCTGGTCCGCATCCAACCGATGCATCGATCTTTCCTGTCCGACGAGACCCGCATCGGACGTCTGTCTTCTTCGGCATGGCAAGCATTGTTGGTGCAGTACAGCCGCTGCCTGACAAAACGCTGACCACTACACCCAATCCACCGACTTCTCCGCAAACAACCGCCGCACCGCGGGCCAGAACAGATCCGGTCGCTCCATGTAGGTCATGTGGCCGCTGCCGGGCAGGATAAGCTGGCGGGCGTTGGGCAGGATCTCCAGCAGCTTGGCCTGCTGCCAGGGCGGGATGGCCCGATCCTGGTCGCCGGTCAGCAGCAGCGTCGGCGTCTGGATGCCGCGATACAGGGCCGGGTCGGCGTCGATGCGGGCGAAGAAGGGGTTCTGCGCCTCGGTCAGGCGCACCAGACAGTGCTCCTTGCCGTGGTAGTCGGCGAAGAAGGCCTGCCGCATCCGCTCCAACTTGTCGCCATACAGCCGGCCGGCGAAGGCCTCGCCGAAGATCTTCTCGTACATGTAGTGGGTGTAGATCTCGAAGGCTGGGTCGGGCGAGCGATAGAACAGCAGCGACAGGTCCTGATACATCTGGAACTGCGTCTCGCGCGTCAGCAGGATGCCCGACAGAGTCAACGTGTGCAGCCGGTCCTGGAACAGCCGGCCCAGCTCAGCGGCGATGAAGCCGCCGTAGGAAACGCCCACCGGGTGGATGCGCTCGATGCCCAGCGTGTCCATGATCCGCACCAGGTATTCGGCGAAGGCGTCGATGCCAACCGGCTCATCCTCTTGCGACGACCGGCCCTGGCCCAGGTAGTCGTAAAGCAGCACATCGTAGCCCGGCTGCAGCTCCGCCAGGTTGCGATACCAGCCGCGGGTGGACATGGCCACGCCGTTGAGCATCACCACCACCTCGCGCTGGCCGGCGCCGAAGTACTCCCAGTACACCCGCCGCGCGCCGTCGTCGAGCAGCAGAAAGCCATTGCGGTCGGGGATGATGGGTGAACGGTGATCGGTCATCGGTAATCGGTGATCGGTAAACGGTAATCAGTAAACGGTAAACGGTAAACGGTGCGGCTGCTCTGCCTCCGTGTAATCCGTTAATCCGTGACAATCCGTGATTCAGACGGTAAACGGTAAACGGTAAACGGTGAGCAGTGCGGCCGCTCTGCCTCCGTGTAATCCGCTAATCCGTGACAATCCGTGATTCAGACGGTA
>JAJTXO010000775.1 GCA_021463315.1 Caldilineales bacterium
GCTTTGCGTGCGGATTGTGGACAATTGAATCGCAGTGCTTCACGATTTTGGTCTCACGCAAAGGCGCAAAGGGCGCAAAGGGCGGAGATTCTTGGCGGTCTTGGCGGCTTTGCGTGCGGATTGTGGACTACTGCATCTGGCTGGCTACCAGCGCGGGCGCCTCGGCCAGCGCGGCGGGCAGGCCGGCCACATCCACGCCGCCAGCCTGCGCCAGGTTGGGGCGGCCGCCGCCGCCGCCGCCCAACTGCTTGGCGATGGCCTGCACCAGCTTGCCGGCATGGAGGCCGCGGGCCACCAGGTCGTCGGTGACCGCGGCCACCAACTGCGGCTTGCCGTCGATGGCCGCGCCCAGGACGACGACGCCGGAGCCAAGCTGGTTTCGGAACCAGTCGGTCATCTGGCGCATAACGTTGACGTCCGCGGCGGTCACCGGCTGGGCCAGCACCTGGACGCCGCCGACCTGCACCACTCGGCTCAACAGCGCCTGGAACTCCTGGCGCGCGGCCTGCTCACGCAGCCGGGCCAGCTCCTTCTGCTGGCTGGCAATCTGCTCCAGCAGCGCCTGCGCCTTGCGATCGATCTCGATCTCGGGCACGCCCAGCGTGGTGGCTGTGCGCTGCAGCAGCCCCAGCCGCTCTTGCAGCAGGGCATGGGCGCCGCGACCGGTGACGGCCTCGATGCGCCGCACGCCGGAGCCGACGCTGCCCTCGCTGGAGATGTGAAACACGCCGATCTCGGCGGTGTTGTTCACATGGTTGCCGCCGCAGAGCTCGCGGCTGAGGGGGGAGGAGGGTAGATTGGTAGATTGGGAGAGGGGTAGATTGGTGGCGCCGACTTCGACGACGCGCACTTCGTCGCCGTATTTTTCGCCGAAAAGGGCCATCGCGCCGGTGGCGACGGCCTCCTTGTAGGCCATCCAGCGCCAGTTGACCGGGTCGTTGCGATAGATCCAGTCGTTGACGCCCTGTTCGATGGCGGCCAGATCCTGTGGGCTGACCACGCCGGGATGGGTGAAATCGAAGCGCAGGCGGTCGGGGGCGACCAGCGAACCGGCCTGATGCACGTGCGCGCCCAGCACGCGGCGCAGCTCGGCATGCAGCAGATGCGTCGCGGTGTGGTTGCGCATGATGTCCCAGCGGCGCTGCACGTCCACCGCGGCCACGGCCTGGCTGCCCTCGGTCACTGTGCCGCGCGTCACCTTGCCGCGGTGGAGGATGACGCCGGCCACCGGCCGCCGCGTGTCGCTGACGGTCACTTCCCAGCTTGGAAACTCGCCGGCTGGGCTGCGGATAACGCCGGTGTCGCTGACCTGGCCGCCGCTTTCGACGTAGAAGGGGGTGGCAGCCAACACCACTTCGACCTGCTGGCCCTGGTGGACCTGCACCGCGGGCGCGCCATCGACGAAAAGCGCGACCACCTTGGTCTCGGCCTCGGCGGCGGCCAGATAGAGATGATCGACCCCGCCGGCCGGCAGCCGATCCAGCACGGCCGCGTAGACGGTGAGATCCCGGCCGTCGCCGCCGCCGAACTGAGCCGCCGCGCGGGCGCGCTGGCGCTGCTGCTCCAGCGCAGCGCGGTAGCCGGGCATGTCGATGGTCAAGCCGTTTTCCGTGGCGATGTCCCTGGTCAGGTCCAGCGGAAAGCCGTAGGTGTCCCACAGGCGGAAGGCCGCGTCGCCGGGCAACACCATCTCCCCGCGCGCCTGGACCGCGGCCACCAACTCCTCCAGCAGGGCCAGGCCCAGATCCAGGGTGCGCAGGAAGCGCTCCTCCTCGTGTTGGATGGTCGACAGGATGAAGTCGGCCCGCTCGCGCAGATCGGGGTAGACATCGCCCATCTGCTTGATCACCGTGCGGCTGACCTGGTGCAGGAAGGGCTGGGTGAAGCCCAACAGCCGGCCATGGCGGGCGGCGCGGCGCAGCACCAGGCGCAGGATATAGTTGCGGCCCTCGTTGCCCGGCAGCACGCCATCGCCGATCAGGAAGGTGATGGCGCGGGCGTGGTCGGCGATGACGCGGTAGGAGATGATCTGGGCGGCCATCTGGCTGTCGTCGTGGCCCAGCAGCTCCTGCACGTGGCGCATGATGGGCTGAAACAGGTCGGTGTCGTAGTTGGCGGTCGCGCCCTGGATCACCGACACCAGCCGCTCCAGCCCCATGCCGGTGTCCACGCCCGGCTTGGGCAGGGGGGTGCGCACGCCGTTGGCGTCCTGGTTGAACTGCATGAAGACCAGGTTCCACACCTCCAGCCAGCGGCCGCAGCCGTTGTCCAGCGCCACGCTGCAATCGGGGCGGCCGCAGGTGCAGGCCGCCGCGCCCCAGTCGT
>JAJTXO010000776.1 GCA_021463315.1 Caldilineales bacterium
TCCAATCAATCGATCGGCCATATGCTTCAAGACGACGACACACAAGGTCATTCTACTATCTGATGGGTGATTTGGCAAAGCATGTCACATCCCCGGCAGCTCAGCCAACAGGCGACGAAAGCGCTGGGCGGATGGCCGCTAGGCGGGACGGAGCAGTGCAGCCAGGCTGGCGACCGCGGCGCGCGGGAGGGTGGCCAGGGCAAGCAGCGCCTTGTATAGCCCAACGCGCGGCCGGCCAAAGCCATTGTTTTACAACGTCAGTATAATGTTCGCTTTTTCTTTCGGAACCATAATGCGGTTCGGCCTTGCATCCTCTGGATACTGGTCCTCCGGATTTGCCGGAAGCAGTGTAACGCCATCAGGGCCAATGACGTAGCCGTCATAGCCTAGCGCGCCAAAAAATGAAAACAACTGCTGTGCATTGTCGCGCTGATAGCTTGTGTGTCCCACTTCGGTAATCACTATCGGACGCGACCGCCTGATGATCTCGCGCGCGCCTTGGAAAACATTCAGCTCGTGGCCCTCGACATCACACTTGATCAAGCGGATGGATGGCATGAACGGTTTGACCTCCGGGACTTCATCCAGTGACATCAATCTGATTTGCACGGTATCAGCGCGATCTTCATTGTTGACTGCATCGGTTTCCTCCAGGATGTGACCTGTTCCTACAACACGTTGATTGTCAGGCGTTCGGATCTGAAGCGGGGCAGTTCCAGATCTGTCGGAAAGCCCATACGCAAAGAAGGTGACGTTATTCAACCCAAGCAGCTTGATCACCTTCCGGGTAACTTCTGCATAGTAGGGATCAGCCTCAAAAGCAAAGACCCTGCCACGAGTCCCCACTTGTTTTGAAAGCCTCCACGTCCAATCGGCTGAGTTGGCGCCGACATCAATCACAACGTCTCCCTCTCTCACAAGATACGGAATCAAGTTCATATCAACTTCATTGGCCTTTGTAGTGCGCAGAAGCCAATAGTAGCGCATTGCATGCAACCAAGAAGTCGTTCGGTCTCCCAAGAGTGATCGGAGAGCCTCAATTATCTTCGTTTTGCTCATTGCCACTGCCCATCCTCGCACTGGCTCAAGGCCGGATCGATAGGATCACAGTCTTGGTATGCATTTGAGTACATGCCAATGAAGATTACGAGATTCGGTGTAGCGGCGGTCAAACAGCGAACGCGCAGCCCACCACATTGTCTTGCCCGCTGTTACGACTCCCAGTGTGAGCCGATAGATATTGGCGGCGAAATTTCCTCTGTTCTTACGAAAGTAAAAGACCTTGTGTGACAGCAACAACTCATACTTGCGGGGTACAGAACGGTTCATGGTAACGCTGCCATAATGAAGAATGCGGGATTGCGGGAGCGAATAGATACGCCAACCGGCCTGTTTGATGCGATAGCACCAGTCCACTTCTTCGGAGTAGATGGGATCGAACGCAGGATCCAGCATTCCGACCTGCTCGACTATCTGACGCCGTACCAGCATAGCTCCGCCACACACGCTATCGACTTCCAAAGGATGCTGTTGTTGCTGTGCTTTTTTGAACATCCAGTTGGTAGCGGGGCGGATGGCCTCCACCACAGGATGGGGAAAGCTGGCGAAGGCGACCTGAAAGCTCAGGTCAGGATTGAGCAGGTAGCTGCCCACGGCTCCGGCCTCGGGATGTGCGTCCATGAATGCCACCATCCCGTCCAGCGCGCCATCCAGCACCAGCGTATCGTCGTTGAGCAGCATCAGATAGCGACCCTGGCCCTGGCGCAGCACGAGATTGTTGTTGGTGGAAAAGCCCAGCCGCTGGGTGTTGCGGATGATCTTTACCTGCGGAAATTCAGACGCAATGACTTCGGCTGTGCCATCGCCAGAGGCGTTGTCCACCACGAAGACCTCCAGCGTGATGCGTTGGGTGGTGGCAAAGACCGAGCGCAGGCAGGGCAACAGCAGTTCCAGGTTATCGGCGCTGATGATGGAGATAGTCAGGTCAGGACGGGTCGGATCCATTGATTGTATATGATCTTTCTTGCCACGAATTGCACGAAATCGGCGACTTGCATCGGACGTGTCCGGTCACCGCGTTCGATTCGTGGCACGCGGCGTTACCAACCAGCGGGAAGGCCGATTGGCACTTCGATGTGGGCAAAGTCCTGGGTCTTGCGGCTGCCCACCTGGCGCACCCAGGCGGCCATGCGTGCCAGACCGGTGCGCAGGTCGGTGGGCTGCGGCAGATCGAAGAAGGCGCGCGCTTTGTCGTGAGAGGCATAGGCGTGCTGCACCTCGTGGCGGGCCGGCAGATAGCGCAGATCGGGGGCCACGCCCAT
>JAJTXO010000777.1 GCA_021463315.1 Caldilineales bacterium
TTTTCCGGCAGTCGGTATCCTCTCCATGAATCGGGGAAGACCTCGGAAGTCTCGACCCCGGCTTTTTGAGATGATACGGCAGTCGCAATGCAACCATCCGCTATCCCCTTGATCCCAGGAGGTCCCATGGCAACAGCTTCCCGCCCGATGGTCAACGATCGCCGCGAGATCTTCGGCTGGTCGATGTACGACTGGGCCAACTCAGCCTTCAGCACCACGGTGGTGACGGTCTTCCTTGGCCCCTATCTGAGCGGCATCACCAAGGCCGCGGCCAACGCGGATGGCCTGGTCTATCTGTTGAATGTGCCGATCCGCTTCGACTCCTACTTCGCCTATCTGATCTCCGCCTCGGTGCTGTTGCAGGTGTCGATACTGCCCATTCTGGGCGCGCTGGCCGATTTCTCCCGCATGCGCAAGCAGCTCTTGCAGCTCTTCTGTGTGCTGGGCGCCACGGCCACCATCCTGCTCTTCTTCGTCACCCCTGGCCTGCACTGGATCGGCGGGCTGCTCTTCCTGATCGCCAATGTGTCGTTTGGGGCCAGCATCGTCTTCTACAACTCCTATCTGCCCAACATCGCCAGCGAGGATCAACGCGACCGGGTGTCGGCCTTCGGCTGGGCCATGGGCTATCTGGGCGGCGGCCTGCTGCTGCTGGTCAATCTGATCCTCTTCCTCTTTGCCGACACCCTGGGGCTGGAGGAGAGCATGGTGGCGCGCATCAGCCTGGCCTCGGCCGGCTTCTGGTGGCTGGGCTTTTCGCTGATCACCTTCGCCACGCTGCGCCAACGCGATTCCGCGCGTCCCCTGCCTCCCGGCGACAACTACCTGACCATCGGCTTTCGCCAACTGGCCCGGCTGATGGAGGTTCCGGTGGCGGTGGTGACCACGCTGCTGCTGCTGCCGCTGGCCATTCCGGTGCTCTTCCTGCTGCGCGTGCCGGTCTGGCTGGCGCTGCTGCCAGCCGTGGGACCGGTTGCAGTGCTGATTCTGTTCATTCTGCGCAAGGCGCGCACGCTGCCCGAGGCGATGAAATTCCTGGTGGCCTACCTGCTCTACAACGACGGCATCCAGACGGTGATCGCGGTCTCGGCCATCTTTGCGGTGCAGGAGCTGGCCTTTTCCTCCACCAATCTGATCCTGGTCATCCTGATGATCCAGTTCGTAGCCTTCATCGGCGCCCTGCTCTTCGGCCGGCTGGCTGGCCGCATCGGCGCCAAGCGCGCCATCATCCTCAGCCTGGTGATCTGGAGCGCGGTGGTGATCTATGCCTGGGCCGGCTTGCAGAGCACAGCCACCGTGCTGGGCATGGAGCAACGCCAACTGGAGTTCTGGCTGCTGGGCTTTGTCATCGCGCTGGTGCTGGGCGGCAGCCAGGCGCTGAGCCGCAGCCTCTTTGCCCAGATGATCCCCAAGGATCAGGAGGCCGAGTTCTACAGCTTCTACGAGATCAGCGAGCGCGGCACCTCGTGGATCGGCACGGCCGTCTTCGGCGTGGTCAACCAGGCCTTCGGCAGCCTGCGCCTGGGCATCCTGTCGGTCATCCTCTTCTTCCTCATCGGCCTGATCCTGCTGCCGTTGGTCAATGTGGGCCTGGCGATCGAGCAAGGCAAGCGGGCCAGCAAGCCAGGGGAGCCGGCGCCGGAGCTGTCGGCCTGAGTCCGCGCGCGGCGGCTTGCATTCTTCCGCGCTGCTTGTGCTATAATCAACAAGGCAAAAGGACTTCGGAAGTCGCCGCTGCCCTCGCCAGCGCTCCGACAGGGCACGGGCCACGTCTGCCGCTCAACCGGCGACTTCCGAGGTCTGTCTGGGCAAGTTGTCTATTCTCAACGAGGAGGATATTCCAATGACGGAACAACCCGACCGCAATCTGGCGCTGGAACTGGTGCGTGTGACCGAGGCTGCCGCCCTGGCCGCAGCCCGCTGGATGGGCCGCGGCGACAAGAACGCGGCCGATCAGGCCGCCGTGGACGCCATGCGCCTGATCCTGAACACCATCGACATGCAAGGCATCATCGTGATCGGCGAGGGGGAGAAAGATGAAGCCCCCATGCTGTTCAACGGCGAAGAGCTGGGCACAGGGATCGGCCTGGCGCTGGACATCGCTGTAGATCCCATCGACGGCACCACGCTGACGGCTACAGGGGGCAACGGCGCGCTGGCGGTGGTGGCCATGGCCGAACGCGGCACCATGTACGCGCCCGGCAGCCTGGTCTACATGAACAAGATCGCCGTCGGCCCCGAGGCGAGGGATGTGATCGACATCAACCAATCGGTGGCCTACAACCTGCACGCCGCGGCCCACGCCCTGGGCA
>JAJTXO010000778.1 GCA_021463315.1 Caldilineales bacterium
TCAGCGCCTTGCGCGGGGGCTGGGGGCTGGGGGCTGGGGGCTGGGGGCTGGGGCGCGGGGCCTGGGGGCTGGGGCGCGGGGCGGCGGGCTGGTTTCTTCTTGCTCATGGCTCAACGCAGAAAGATGAGGACGAGGGTCATGGTGAGCAGGCTGACGAGGGTGCTTACCATGACGACGCTGGCTGTGAAGCGGGGGGCGGTGTTGTATTCGGTAGTGAGCACGATGGCCATCACGGCGGTGGGCACCGAGGCTTCGACGATGGCTGCCTGGCGGGTGACGCCGCTGAGGCCGAGCAGACCAGCGAAGAAGAAGCCCAGCAGCGGCCCGGCGCCCAGCTTGATGGCGGTGGCCAGACCGACAGCGCCGATCTGATCGCGCACGTGCATGTCGGCCAACTGCATGCCGAGGATGATCAACATGACCGGGATGGCTGCCTGGCCGGCCAGGGCTGCAAAGCGCTCGACGGGCAGAGGCACGGCGACGCCGGTGGCCCAGACGGCGAGGCCGGCAAGGCCGGCATAGGCGAGGGGCACGGTGAGCACGTTGCGCAGGGCCTGGCGGGCAGTGCGCCGGCCGCTGGCAGCGACGTAGATGCCCAGGGTGGAGAGGATCAGGGTGCTGACGGCGTAGTAGATGATGGCCGGCTCCAGAGCGGCATCGCCGAAAGCAAATTGATTGGTTGGCAGGCCATAGTTGCCGGTGTTGCCTGCGAGGGCGCACAGGACGAAGGCGGCCGCCAGGAGACGATCGTAGTGCAGGAACCGGGCGAGCAGCCAGGCCAGCAGGCCAGAGCTGAGGATGGTGAGCAGGGCAAAAGCTGCCAGCCGGCCGAGCTCATGGACTGAAAGGGTGCTATGGCTGAACTTGTCGAAGAGCAGACAGGGCGAAAAGATGTAGAAGGAGACCCGAGCCAGCGCGTGCGGGGACAGATCGAAGCGCCGCGCGAGCAGGTAGCCTGCGCCGGCCAGCAGAAAGATCGGCGTCAGCACCTGCCACAGGACTTGGAGGGCGGCGGACATGGTTGGGCTGGGGCTTGGGGGCCAGGGCGCGAGGCCGGTTAGATGGGGGCGAAGAAGCTGGGCATGGTGTCGTCGCCGGCCATGAACTCCAGTTCGGCCAGGGCGTTCTCGGCGGCTTCGGCCAGGCCTTCGTCGCCGCTGGTGCAGCAGGCTTTGAGCGCCCGCCAGGCCTCCCGGCCGCCGATGCGCCCCAGCGCCCAGACCGCCGCGTCGCGAATTTCGATATCCTCGTCGCCCAGCAGCCGCAACAGATGGGGCACGGCCTCCTCCAGCTCCAGCTCGCCGCTGGCGCGCACGGCCTCGAAGAGCATAGCGCTGTCGTTGTTGTCCAGCTCCTGCAGCACGGTGCGGTTCCAGCGCGGGTCGGCGCTGCGGCCCATGGCGAAGAGCGCGCCGATGCGCAGAGTGTCGTCGTCGGCCTGGTAGGCTGAGAGGATCAGTGCGGGCAGTTCGGGGAGACTGGAGTTGGCCAGCGCCTCCAGGAGACGGCGTTGCACCGACAGCTCCTCCTGAGCGCGGCGGTAGGCGGCGAGAAGGATGGCCGTCACCCGCTGGACTGCGCCAGCGTCGATCTGCCCATATTCACCCAAGAGCAGGAAGCGGCCGAGGGAGAGGGCAGCAGCGGCGCGCACGTCGGGGTCGGGGTCGCGCTCCAGACGGTGGATCAGAGGGGTGATCAGCCGCACGTCCTCATCTTCCCACAGCCCCTCGATGGCCTGGGTGCGGATCCAGGGGTCGCCGTCCTCCAGCAGCCAGCGATAGATGGCGGCGAAGTTGGCGTCGATATGGTCTTCGGCGAACTCGATCAGGGCGGTGACCAGATCGCGCCGGCGTTGGTCGCTCAGGCTGGCCCAGGTGGCCTGAAACTGTTCCTGCTGGCTGCGGCTCAGATCGGAGAGCGCGTCCAACTGGCTGTTGGCGACGGCGTGGCTGGTGTCCAGCAGGGCCAGCAGGGTGCGCTGCAAGCTGACCTGGCGTTGGCTGGCGCCGGCCGGTGCATGGGGGATGCTCAGGTTGCTCATTAGCGCCAGTAGAAGGTGCGGCTCTCGCTGAAGGGGCTGATGATCAGCGGCTGGCCGTTGGCGCCGGTGCGCCGCACCTGGACCGACCAGACGCCCAGGCGATCGGGGGTGCGGGCCAGATCGAAAAACCACATAGGCACGGTGTAGGTGGTGATGGTGGCGGGAACCCGGTCTTCGAGGAGGGCGGGCTGGCCGTCGCGCAGGGTGTAGCGGATCTGCACGTGGTAGAAGTCCTGCGACCCCATGCCCGTCACCGGCCGCCAGGCGAGC
>JAJTXO010000779.1 GCA_021463315.1 Caldilineales bacterium
TTCGGGAACGGCGCCTGTCAGTTGGGCGTGGGCGGCGGCAGCACCAACTGCCGCGGCGCCGACAACGCCGCCGAGTTCGCCCGCCAGTGGCCCAAAACCGTGGCCAACCTGGTGGAGGGGGGCGCGGACGTGATCGGCATCATGGAGATCGAGAACGACGGCTACGGCGCCAACAGCGCGATCCAGGATCTGGTGAACCGGCTCAACAGCGCCACCGCGGCCGGGACCTACGCCTTCATCAACGCCGACGCGCTGACCAGCCAGACCAACGCGCTGGGCGTGGACGCGATCAAGGTTGGGCTGATCTACAAGCCGGGCAAGGTGACGCCAGTGGGGACGACGGCCGCGCTGAACAGCACGGCCTTTGTGAACGGCGGCGACAGTATGGCTCGCAACCGGCCGGCGCTGGCTCAGGCCTTTCAGGAGCTCAGCAGCGGCGAGCGCTTCATCGTGGTGGTCAACCATCTGAAGAGCAAGGGCAGCGCCTGCAACGCGCCCGACGCGGGCGACGGCCAGGGCAACTGCAACGCCGTGCGCACCAACGCCGCCAACCTGATGACCGCCTGGCTGGCTGGCAACCCCACCGGCACGGGCGACCCGGACATCATGATCATGGGCGACTTGAACTCCTACGCCCAGGAGGATCCGATCACCGCGATCAAGGGCGCGGGCTACGTCAATCTGATCGAGAACCGGCTGGGCCTGAACGCCTACTCCTACGCCTTCGACGGTCAGTGGGGCTATCTGGACCATGCCCTGGCCACGACCACGCTGAACGCGCAGGTGGTGGGGGTGGAGGAGTGGCATATCAACGCGGACGAGCCGTCGGTGCTGGACTACAACACGGAGTTCAAGACCTCGGGCCAGCTCGCCAGCCTGTACAGCGCCGACCGCTTCCGCTCCTCCGACCACGACCCGGTGATCATCGGGCTGAACCTGCGCAATCCGCTGGCGGTCACGCTGGCCGGCTTCGAGGCTCAGGGCCTGGGCGACCGGATCGCGGTGAGCTGGGAGACGGTGAGCGAGATCGGCAACGCCGGCTTCAATCTGTATCGCGCGGACAGCGCGGCCGGCCCGCAGGCGCTGCTGGCCTACGTCCCGTCGCAGGGACCGGGCAGCACGCAGGGTTACGCCTACAGCTACGACGACCTGGCAGTGCAGCCGGGCGAAAGCTGGTGGTACTGGCTGGAGGACGTCAGCCTGAGCGGCGTGACCACGCTGCACGGGCCGGTGAGCGCGACGGTGAGCGCACCGACCGCGGTGACGCTGAGCAGCGTCAGCGCGACGCCGGCGGCCGCGGGCGGCGCGGCGCTGCCCTGGCTGCTGGCCGCGGCCGGCGCGGGCGCGGCCCTGGCGCTGGGGCGCAAGCGGCGCTGAGGCACGGAGCGGCCGGAGGAAGTCGGACTTTTGCGGAAGAGTCCGACTTCTGGTGCATCGAACTGAGGTGATCTGATGAAGCAGCCGGGCTGTGCCGAAGCAGCCCGGCTGCTTTATTGTGCGGGGCGCGCTTGTGTGAAACTTGTGCAATGAGCGTCTGGATGCTAAAATCCTTCGCCTCGTAGCGCTGTCAGCCGTTGCCTCCTTTGACCCTTCCTCGTTACCCCTTCGTGCAGAAAGGAGAATCAGCCCATGAACCAGCCATGGAAACGCCTGAGTGGAGCCTTGATTGTATTGGTGATTGCCGTGGCGGCCTTTGCGCCGGCCCGCGGTATGGTTTCCCGCGCACCCCGGACCGGCGCAGCCGGCCCGGTGGCCGCGGGATCGAGTGGCATGCAGCTCAGCGTGGCCGACGCCGCGCAGGGGCTGAGCAGAGTCGGCGCCGCTGCTGAGACCAAGCCGGCCGCTGACGGGCCGCTGGTGATCCAGCCAGATCACCAGGATCTCTCGCCGCCCCTGCGCGATATCGCGCCCATCGTCGAAGCGCCCTCGGACCCCACCTTGCTGCGCTTTGCCGAAGGGGAGCTGATCCCTGGCCATGAAAAGGAGGGCAGCTTCAGTGGCGTGGACGCCACCTATCAGACCTGGCACGGGCCCGAGGCCATGCCCGCACCGATGCAGAACTGGGACGGCATCAATAACACCGGCTACACCGTGCGCCCGCCCGACACCAACGGCGATGTAGGCCCCAGCCATTACGTGCAGTGGGTCAACGTGCGCTTCCAGATCTGGAACAAGACCGGTGCGTCGCTCTACGGGCCGGTGCTGGGCAACACCCTGTGGAGCGGCTTCGGCGGGCAGTGCCAGACCACCAATGACGGCGACCCGGTGGTGCTGTACGATCACCTGGCCGACCGCTGGGT
>JAJTXO010000078.1 GCA_021463315.1 Caldilineales bacterium
GCACCAAACACCCCGCCGCCCACACCCAAATCGCCCATTTCCGGGTTCCGGGTTACGCATTACGAGTTACGCTACACCAAACACCCCGCCACCCACACCCAAATCGCCCATTTCCGGGTTACGCATTACGAGTTACGCTGCACCAACCACCCCGCCACCCACACCCAAATCGCCCACTTCCGGGTTACGAGTTACGCATTACGAGTTACACCCAAATCACCATCCCCACACCCAAATCGCCCACTTCCGGGTTACGAGTTACGCATTACGAGTTAGGATCCCCCATGTCTCTCTTTTCTCCGCCCCGCTATCAAGCCCCTTTCAAGCCGTACCGGCGCGAGGAATCGACGCCGATCCGGCTCTTCACCTCCTTCGAGCAGGGAGTGAAGAGCGCGCTCTTCGGCTGCCGCATGTGCGGCAACTGCATCCTGCAGGAGACCGCCTTCGTCTGTCCCATGACCTGCCCCAAAGGGCTGCGCAACGGGCTGTGCGGCGGCGCGACCCCGGACCAGTGCGAGGTCGACCCCTCCCGCCCCTGCACCTGGTATGTGATCTACGAGCGGGCCGAGCGGTTGGGCCGTGAAGAGAGGCTGTTGGAGATCAACGCGCCGCTGGATGGCGCGCGCGTCGGCCGCGAGACCTGGCTGGATGTGGTGCGGCTGTGGCGGGAGCAGGAGGAGCGGCTGAATCCGCTGGATTTCGTGCGCGACCGGGAGAAGTTCAGCCAGCAGTGGGACGATCTCTTCTATGCCGCGCGCCAGCCCGATTGGTGGCAGGGCGACAGCGCCTACCACCCACCGGCCTACAGCGAGCCCCTTTCCCGGCTGGAGGCCAGCCTGCGCGCCGGGACATTCACCGTCACGGCCGAGATCGCGCCGCCGCTGGACGCCTCCTTTGCCGTGGAGGCCAAAAAGGTCGGCTGGCTGCACGACCACGTGGTCGCGGCCAATTTCACCGACAGCGCCTCTGCCACCCCGCGCATGAGCAGCCTGGCCGCCAGTGTGTATTCGCTGCAAAGCGGCCTGGAGCCGGTGATGCAGCTTCAGGCGCGCGATCGCACCCGGGTGGCCATCGCGGCCGATGCCATCGGCGCGGCCGGGCTGGGCATTCGCAACCTCCTCTGCCTCAGCGGCGACCATCACAGCGCCGGCCCTGGCCCCATGGCCAAGCCGGATCAGTTCGACCTGGACGCGGTGCAGATGCTGTGGATGCTGCGCCGGATGCGCGACGAGGGCATCTATCTGGATGGCCGCGCCATGAAAACCCGGCCCCAGTGGTTCTTGGGCGCGGCCGCCTCTCCCTTCGGCGCGCCTCCCAAGTTCGAAGCCATCCGCATGCACAAGAAGGTCAACGCCGGCGCACAGTTCGTGCAAACCCAGCCGATCTTCGACCATGCCCGCTTTCTGGAGTGGCTGGAGGCGCTGGATCAGCGCAGCCTGCTGGACAAGGTCTACATCCTGGCCGGCATCATCCCGCTCAAGAGCGCCAAGGCCGCGCACTTCATGGCCGAGGAGGTGGCGGGCGTCTACATTCCGCCGGAGATCGTGCAGCGCATGGACGACGCGGGCGACGACAAGTTGGCTCAGCAAGAGACCGGCGTCGCCATCGCCCTGGAGCTGATCGAGAAGCTCAAGGCCACCCCCGGCATCGCCGGCCTGCACATCATGGCCGTCCACTGGGAAGAGATCGTGCCGCGATTGATCGACGAGTCGGACTTGCCGCGGCCGGTGGTGAGGGGTCACGCCCCGATCTGACTTGAAAATAGCCGCTCGGGCCGGTCTCCGACCGAGCCCGCTCGTTTTCATCAATGGTAGTGCGCCAAGCGCATGGGCGTCTAACCTGAAAAATCGAGACATAAAATTGGTAGATGGATCGAGAATCGCACCTGTGTGGTTTACGGTCGATCTGCCAGTCTGCTATTTGTTTGTCTGTTTTGTTTGCGGATGCTACAATGGACTAGACGTTGATGCTGTGAATTTGAACGGAGAGACGCTGATGTTAGCTGTAAAAGGCGTGTTTGAGCAAGGCCGGGCGCGACCGATCCGAATGATACGGGGTCGGGAAGGACAACCGGTCATTATCACATTTCTCGATGAGCCGATAGCTCCGGAGACGGTTGTTCAGGACGAAGCCGTGGACGCCTGGCTTGCGCTCAGCCAGCTCGTCGATTCATGCGCAGTAGACACCGGTATCACCGATCTTGCGCATCGGCATGACTCCTATCTTCATCACTCGCCAGCGGAGAGCTGAACATGAGTGAGGTCTTCGTGGACACAGTGGCGTGGTTGGCGTTGGTCAACACCAGTGACGACCTGCATAAACCAGCGCGCCGAGTCATGGAACAGCTGCACGCTCAGCGTGCTCGGCTCACAACCACTGAATTCATCCTGCTGGAAGTGGCTGACGCGCTTCGTTCGTCGTCAGTGCGCGAGCGAACGATTCAATTCCTTGATGGTCTGAGACGCCTTCCTATGCTGACCATCCTTACCGTGAGTGAGGACCTGTTTGCCGCAGGATGGACGCTATATCGGCAGCGAAAGGATAAATCCTGGGGTCTGACTGATTGCATCAGCTTTTCTGTGATGACCGAACGGCATCTAATGCTGGCCTTCACATCGGATCATCACTTCTCGCAAGCTGGCTTCACCAGGCTGTTGTCCAGCAATTCCAGTTATGAACATACCCCATAGATGAAGAACGGACACACCGCAACGCATTCTTTTGATATAGCCATCGATCTCACGCCGATCGAAGCCGATCGCTTTCTGGGCGCGACCAGCCCAGCCTATGCCAACATAGTCGGCCCCTTTGGCGGCGTGACTGCCAGCCTGCTGCTCAACGCCGCGCTGAGCCACC
The DNA here is from genome assembly GCA_021463315.1 of Caldilineales bacterium. Classification (GTDB taxonomy): domain Bacteria; phylum Chloroflexota; class Anaerolineae; order JAAEKA01; family JAAEKA01; genus JAAEKA01. The sequence continues at coordinate 2,857 of JAJTXO010000078.1, forward strand.
CCGATTGCCAGGGAACGCCCATCGCGCTGACGGTGAACTTCGCAGCCCCCATCAACGACGGCGAGCTGGCCGTGCTGACGCGCCTGGTGCGCGCCAATCGCTCCACCCAGCATTGGCTGGTCGAGGCGCACCAGGCTGGATCGGCTGTGGCGCTGGCCACGGCGGTGTTCGCCGAGCGCCGCGCCACCTGGTCCGCGCCCGAAGCCGCTGCGCCCCCCCATCTACCCGCTCCCCAGGAGCTGCCGCGGCTGTGGATGGCAGGATTGCCAGCCTGGACCCAGCGCTACGACATGCGCGTCATCGCCGGCGGCCTGCCCGACGGGCTGGATGGCCAGCCACAGGCTGATTCTCACTCCTCCTTTTGGGTGCGCGACGATCCCCCCAGGCCGATGGATTTTCTCTCGCTGGCCGCGGTGAGCGACAGCTTCTTTCCCCGCATCTTTCTGCGCCGCCGGCGCATGATGCCGGCCAGCACCGTCTCGTTGACCACCTATTTCCACGCGGACCAGGCCATGCTGGCAGCTCAGGGGGAGGACTACGTGCTGGGGGTGGCGCGCGGCCTGGCCTTCCACCAGGGCTTCTTCGACCAAAGCGCGCAGATCTGGAGCCGCGCGGGGGAGCTGCTGGCCAGCTCGCATCAGATCGTCTACTACAAGGATTGACCCTCTGGGCTACGGGTGGCGGCGATGCGCTTTGCTGGCGTTCCATGCCGTGCGGCCGGCGTCGATGCTGGTGCGCAGCCGGCCGCGCACGGTGGGCGCGTCGGCCGGGCCCATGGCGCCGGCGTACACGCGACGCGCCAGGCGCCGCCAGGTGGAACGCGCCGAGGCGAGCTGATAGCCGGCCTCGCGCTGCGCACCCTTCCACCAGGGGATGTGCGGCTGCTCCACCGGCGCACACCAATGAAGCGCCGCCGCGGCCCAGGTGAGTCCCGCGCCAAAGCCAGCCAACACCAGCCGCTGTCCTGGCCGCACCCGTCCCGCCTGAATGGCCTCGCACAGCGCGATGGGAATCGAGGCCGCCGAGGTGTTGCCGTAGCGCTCCAGATTGATGAACACCTTCTGTTCGGGGATCTTCAACTGCTTGACCACCGACGACTGGATGATGCGCACATTGGCCTGATGGGGGATCACCAGGTCCACATCGGCCAGGTTGAGGCCGGCCTTGGCCACCGCGTCGCGCGTGCCGTCGGCCATGGCCTGGACGGCAAAGCGAAAGACCGCCTTGCCATCCATCTTGAGCATGTGCATGCGGTTGGCCACCGTCTCCATGGTGGGGGGGTGCGCGCTGCCGCCGGCCGGCACGATCAACAGCTCGGCGCCGGAGCCGTCGGAGCCCACCACGCAGCTCAGAATGCCGCCTGGCTCATGGCTGGCAGCCACCAGCACCGCGCCCGCGCCGTCGCCGAAGAGAATGCAGGTGTTGCGGTCGGTCCAGTCCAGAAAGCGGGTCAGCGTCTCAGCCCCAATCACCAGCACATAGTCCGCATCGCCGGCCACCACCAGGGCGCGCGCCTGGCCCAGTCCATAGACGAAGCCAGAGCAGGCCGCGTTCAGATCGAACGCACCGGCCCGCGGCGCGCCCAGCGCATCCTGCACCAGGCAGGCGGTGGAGGGGCAGAGATGTTCGGGCGAGGTGGTGGCGCAGATCACCAGGTCCAGCGCGCTGGCCGGCACATCGGCCACCCGCAAGGCCTCGCGCGCCGCCTGCACGGCCAGCGTAGCCGTCGATTCCTTGGGGCTGGTGGCCATGCGGCGCTCCTGGATGCCGGTGCGGCTGCGGATCCATTCGTCCGATGTATCGACCATCCGCGCCAGATCGTCGTTGGTCACTACCCGTTCGGGCAGCGCCATGCCCCAGCCGACGATTTGGGCATAGCGCGGCCGGACCGGCTGGGGGCCGACGCCGTTCAAGCTCATGGGATAAGAGGTTGCGTTGCTCATGGCGATCCTTGTGCTGGGTTCACTGGTCCAGCTTGGCCATCACCAAGGTGGCGTTGTGGCCACCGAATCCGAAGGAGTTGGACAGGGTTGTGCGCACATCCGCCTGGCGGGCCACATTGGGCACGCAGTCCAGGTCGCAGTCCGGGTCGGGTGTTTCGTAGTTGATGGTGGGGGGGATGATCCCCGTCTGCATGGCCTTCAGGCAGACGATGGCCTCCACCGCGCCGGCCGCGCCCAACAGATGCCCCATCATCGACTTGGTGGAGCTGATCGGCAACTGGTAGGCATAGTCGCCGAAGATGCGCTTGATGGCAGCCGTCTCGCCTATGTCGCCCAGCGAGGTGCTGGTGGCGTGGGCGTTGATGTAGTCCACCGCCTGCGGCGCGAGGCCGGCCTCGCGCAGCGCGGCCTGCATGGCCTCGGAGGCGCCCAGGCCGTCGCCGCGCGGTGCGGTGGGGTGATAGGCGTCGGCGGTCAGGCCGTAGCCCAGAATCTCGCCGTAGATGGGCGCGCCGCGGGCGCGGGCGTGGGCCAGGCTCTCCAGCACCACCATGCCCGATCCTTCGCCCATGACAAAGCCGTCGCGGTTGGCGTCGAAGGGACGCGATGCGCCGGCCGGATCGTCGTTGCGCGCCGAGAGCGCGCCCATGATCTCGAAGCCAGCCATGGCGAGGCTGCAGAAGGCAGCTTCAGCGCCGCCGACCACCATGACATCGGCCGCGCCGCGGCGAATCACCACGAAACCCTCGCCAATGCAGGCGGTGCCGGTGGCGCAGGCCAGCACAGGAGCCTGGTTGGGCCCGCGCGCGCCCAGGCTGATGGCCACCTGGCCCGCAGCCGAGTTGGCCAACATGCTGGGCACGGTGAAGGGGCCGACGCGCCGCGGCCCCTTGTCCAGCAGCACATCGTACTGCTCGAACATGGTCTTCACGCCGCCGATGCCCGAGCCGACGATCACGCCGACGCGGCGGGGGTCTTCCCCCTCCATGGCCAGCCTGGCGTCGACCACGGCCTGTGCCGCGGCCGCCAGCGCGAAATGGGTGTAGCGATCGGTGCGACGCGCGTCCTTGCGCTCCATGTACAGCGCTGGGTCGAAGTCCTTGACCTCCGCGCCGATCTTGGTCTTGAGCTGCGTCATGTCCAGGCTGGAGATCAGGCCGACGCCGCTGCGGCCGGCGGTCAGGTTGGCCCACATGGTCGCGATGTCGTTGCCTACCGGCGTCACCGCGCCCATGCCGGTCACGACCACGCGTTGCTGATCAGTTAACACAATAAAACCTCCGGGGCAAATGGCTGGTTGCTGTTCAGGCGCCGGGCAAGTGCCCGGCGCCTGGGGATGAGGCGTTGCGATTACTTGAGGTGGACGGGCACGGTCGGCTCCTGCGGGGTGCTGCGCAAGGGCCGACCCGCGCGGGTTGTGGGGAAGACTTCCGAAGTCTTATGGACTGTGAGCTCGTTTTGAACAAACCTGCGCAGACTTCGGAAGTCTTGATCCACGAAAAAACAAGCGCCAGTTGGCAGAAGCCGCCAACGCTGGCGCGAATAGTGAACGCTTGGTCGAACGATCACCAGTAGAAACACAATCAATGCACAAAAGATGCGCTCATGGCCGTGCCTGCTCAGCCTGGTGTTTGGCCGAGGCTAGGACTTCGGGTACAATCAAGCCGCTCCGGCCGCTCTGCTGAGCAGCCACAGACCTCACCCACGAAGGAAAGCCACTATGAAAGCCATTCAAATCCATCGCTTCGGCGGCCCGGAGGTTTTGACCTACGGCGAAGCGCCGCGGCCAGAGCTGCGGCCAGGCCAGGCGCTGATCAAAATCGCCGCGGCTGGGCTGAACTACATCGACACCTATCACCGCAGCGGCGCGTACGCGGTAGACCTGCCCTTTATCCCCGGCATGGAGGCCGCGGGCGTGGTGGAGGAGGTGGCGCCGGATGTGGCGGTGGTCAAGCCGGGCGATCGCGTCGCCTACTGCATGACGCCGGGCGCCTATGCCGAGATCGCAGCCGCGCCGGCCGATCGTCTGGTGCCGCTGCCGCCCACGCTGACCTTCGGCAACGCCGCGGCCGTGCTCTTGCAGGGCATGACAGCCCATTATCTGGCCCACAGCACCTATCCGCTGCATCATGGCGACGTGGCGCTGATCCATGCTGCGGCTGGCGCCACCGGCTCGCTGTTGGTGCAGATGGCCAAGCGGGCCGGCGCGACGGTGATCGCCACCGTGGGCAGCCAGGCCAAGGCCGAGCTGGCGCGCGGCGACGGCGCGGATCATGTGATCGTCTACACCGAGACCGACTTCGAGGCGGAGGTCAAGGCCATCACCGGCGGCCGCGGCGTGGACGTGGTCTACGACTCGGTGGGCAAGACCACCTTCGACCAGGGGCTGAACTGTCTGCGGCCGCGCGGGCTGATGGCGCTGTTCGGCCAGGCCAGCGGGCCGGTGCCGCCCATCGATCTGCAAGTGCTGAACCAGAAGGGCTCTCTTTTTGCCACCCGTCCCACGCTGGGCCACTACATGGCCACCCGTTCGGAGCTGCTCAGCCGGGCCGGCGACGTGCTGATGTGGGTGGCCGACGGCTCGCTGCGGGTGCGCATCGACCAGACCATGCCGCTCAGCCAGGCCGCCGAGGCGCATCGGCTGCTGCAAAGCCGCCAGACCGCCGGCAAGGTGTTGCTCATTCCGTAACGATGAACGATGAACGATGAACGATGAATCCGGATTCATCGTTCATCATTCATCATTCATCATTCATCATTCCCCATTCCCCCCTCCCCATGCCCGACATTCTCGCAGGTCTCAACGAACAACAGTTGGCAGCCGTGACTGCGCCCGACGGGCCGGTGCTGGTGCTGGCTGGCCCAGGCTCCGGCAAGACGCGGGTGCTGATCCACCGCATCGCCTGGCTGGTGCAGCAGCGCGGCGTCCATCCCTACCGGCTGCTGGCCGTCACCTTCACCAACAAGGCCGCGCGCGAGATGCGCAGCCGCACCGAGCGCATCCTGGGCGCGGAGGCGCTGGATGCGTCGCAGTCCACCAGCCGCAGCGGGCTGCGCGGGCTGACCATCGGCACCTTCCACGCCATCTGCGCCCAGATCCTGCGCCGGGAACGGGACCACACCCCCTTCGGCGGCAACTTCGTGATCTTCGACAGCGACGATCAGCAGCGGGTGGTCAAGGCGGTGATCAAGGAGCTGGACCTGAACGACAAGCTCTACCGGCCGCAGGCCATGCATGCGCACATCAGCAAGTGCAAGAACGAGCTGATCGCGCCGGCCAACTTCGAGGCGCGCACCTACTGGGAGGAGGTGGCCGGCCGCATCTACACCCGCTATCAGGAGCTGCTGCGCGCCAACAACGCGCTGGACTTCGACGATCTGCTGATGGAGACCGCGCTGCTGCTGCGCGCCAACGCCGACGTGCGCGGCCGCTACCAGGAGCGCTACCTGCACCTGCTGGTGGACGAGTTTCAGGATACCAACGTGGCGCAGTACGAGCTGGTCAAACTCTTGCTCGGCCCGCATCGCAATCTGTTTTGTGTGGCCGATGAAGATCAATGCATTCCCGGAGACACGTTGGTGTCCACGACATCTGGACCCCAGGCGATTGCGGAGCTGACACGACAGACTCCGCTGCTGATCGCCGCTGGCCGCAGCGCCATGATGGAGACCACAGCGTGGGAGCGGCGCGCGCGACCCTACACCGGCCAAGTCGTCACCATCGCTACCCGCCGCGGCTTCTCACTGAGAGCGACGCCCAACCACATGCTTTTCGCCCGCATGGGCGAGCGGGACGATGCCTTTCTGGTCTACCTGATGCACAAGCGCGGCGTGGGTTATCGCATCGGGCTGGTGCAGAGCGCCCGTTACGACGGCATCTACGGCCAACCTGTCACCGGCCTGGCCGTGCGCGGCAACCAGGAGAAGGCTGACAAGATGTGGGTGCTCAAGGTTTGCGCCAGCCGGGCCGAGGCCACCTTTTGGGAGCAGTATTTCGCGTTCGAGTATGGCATCCCAACCGCGGTGTTTTGGACTGCAGGCCGCAAGATGGTCGTGAGCCAGCAGCAGATCGACGAACTCTACAACCGTATCGACACGACCGGCCGGGCCGAACGGCTGATGGCCGACCTGTTGATCTCGCCCGACCATCCCCATCACCGCCCCAAAGGCATTGCCGGCGACCGCCAGCCGGAGCGCATCGCCGTGCAGGTGCGGATGTTCGGTGACAGCCGACGGACGGAGAGCAGCCCCTGGAACGCGCACCGCATCTTCGTCAACACCAGCGACCCACTGTTGCGAGCGCACATGGAGGCGCGCGACTATCATCCACAGCCTGCCCGGCGCGGCACGTGGAAGCTGGGCTGGAGCAACCTGGACTACGGTGCAACTTTGCGGTTGGCTGAGGAGATCAGCCAGGCTGGCGGCGGGCTGGACGTGGCCTTGTCGGCTTTCCTGACCGATACCCACACGCCAGGCGGCGTGACGCGCAAGTATGATCTGCACCCCGCCAGCCATTTGCACCCAGGCATGGTCGTGCCAGTGGCCATCGACGGCCGCATCGAGGACGACGAGGTGGCCGCTGTGCGCTGGGATGCGTATCGAGGTGAGGTCTACGACCTCGACGTGGACAAGGTGCATACTTACATCGCCAACGGTATCGTGGTCCACAACTCGATCTATGGGTGGCGCGGCGCTGATCCGCGCAACATCAAACGTCTGCGCGGGGATTTTCCCGAGATGCAGCAGGTGCTGCTGGAGCGCAACTACCGCTCCACGCAGATCATTTTGGACGCGGCCAACGAGGTGATCAAGCACAACTGGGACCGCACTCCCAAGACGCTGTTCACCGAGCAGGCCGGCGGGCCGCTGGTGACGCTGTATCAGGCCTACGACGAGATCGACGAGGCCAGCTTCGTGGCCGACGAGATCGCTCGCCTCAGCGCCAGCAGCCAGGGCGCGGGGCTGGAACCAGGCGATTGCGTGATCCTCTACCGCACCAATGCCCAGTCGCGCGCGCTGGAGGATGCCTTCGTGCGCCGCAACCTGCCCTACCGGCTGGTGGGCGCCACCCGTTTCTACGAGCGCAAGGAGATCAAGGACGCCATCGCCTACCTGCGCCTGGTGCATAATCCCGACGACAGCCTGAGCCTGGCGCGCGTCATCAACGAGCCGCCGCGGCGCATCGGCAAGGCCAGCGAGACCGCGCTGGTGCAGTGGGCCGGCCAGATGGGGCTCTCCCAGACCGAGGCGCTGCGGGTGCTGGCTGGCGAACGGGGCGAGCTGGCGCGCAAATGCCGGGCGCCGCAGGCGATGGAGGAAGCGCCCTTCGGCGGCGTGGCCAAGAACGCGCTGCTGGGCTTCTGGCGGCTGCTGGCCGGCTGGATCAAGGCCAAGCAGGATCTGACGGTCGGCCAACTGCTGGACCGCATCCTGGAGGAATCGGGCTATAGCCGCTCTCTGCGCGACGGCACCGAGGAGGGCGAGGGCCGCTGGGAGAACCTGCAAGAGCTGCGCACCGTGGCCGCCAGCTACGCCGATCTGCCGGCCGGCGAGGGCTTGGCCGCGTTCCTGGAAGAGGTCGCGCTGGTCAGCGACAGCGACGAGCTGCCCGAAAGCCAGTCCGTGCCGACGCTGATGACGCTGCACACGGCCAAGGGGCTGGAGTTTCCCGTGGTCTTCATGGTGGGCATGGAGGAGGGGGTCTTTCCGCACAGCCGCAGCAAGGACGATCCCGATCGCATGGCCGAGGAGCGGCGGCTGGCCTATGTGGGCATCACCCGCGCCAAGCAGCGCCTCTACCTGGTGCATGCCTTCCGCCGCACGCTCTATGGCTCCACCGAGACCTACCCGCCCAGCCAATATCTGAACGATATCCCGCGCCATCTGATCAACAGCCAGGGGATGCGGACCCGTTCTGGCCTCGATGCGCGCGGCTACTCCCCCGGTGGACGCCCCCAGGCCGACGCCCGCGCCACGATCTGGAGCTCCTCCGGCCGCGGACAGCCCCAGCCGGCCAGTGCCCCGCCCGCGCCGCCAG
>JAJTXO010000780.1 GCA_021463315.1 Caldilineales bacterium
GTTGGGTGCGATCGGTGATCGGTGATCGGTGATCGGTGAATGATCGCCAGGCGTCCCGCCGGGTTGGGTGTGATCGGTGATCGGTGATCGGTGAATGATCGCCAGGCGTCCCGCCGGGTTGGGTGTGAGTCGGTGATCGGTGATCGGTGATCGGTGATCGGTGATCGGTGATCGGTGATCGGTGATCAGTGGATGATCGCCAGGCGTCCCGCCGGGTTGGGTGCGAGTCGGACGCCGGAGCCGGGCGGGACGCCCTGGAGATCGGGGAGGGGACGGGCGGGGCGTGCTCTGGACTTCCCGTCCGGCCAGAATTATGCTAAAATCCGGCCAGCTTGCAGGCTAGTTCATGGCGAATCGCGATCGGTGTTGCGTTCAAACTATCTGAACGACCCGCAGCCGATCGGACTGCATCGGGCGCTACGCAGTTTTCAAGGAGACCACCCATGGCCCGTCCCCTCTTCGACTCACCCTATCTCTTCGGGATGCACGATCCCGGCGGGGAACAACACATGATCCAGTCGGGCAAACCGGGCTGGATCGTATTCACTGAGGCGATCGGCTCCGAAGCCAACGATCACGGCGGCAAGGATTTCTCGCCGTGGAGCAACCAGGGGCTGGGCATTCTGTGCCGGATCAACAACGGCTACGAGCCGGCCGGCACCATTCCCCACAGCAGCCGCTACGAGCAGTTCGCCCAGCGTTGCGCCAACTACGCGGCCGCCAGCCGCGGCTGCAAGCTCTGGATCATCGGCAACGAGATGAACCATCCGGTGGAGCGACCCGGGGTGCAGATCGATTGGTCGCGCACTGCGCAGGAGGTCGACGAAACCTCGCGCGGCCGCAAGGTGCCGTGGCGCTTCAACGCGCTGGACGAGGAAACCCGTTCGACGCGCATGGCCGTGGTCAACCCCGGCGAGGTGATCACCCCACAGCTCTACGCCCGCTGCTATCGCCTGTGCCGGGACGCCATCAAGCGCGTGCCCGGCCACGCCGACGACCAGGTGTTGGTGGGGGCCACCGCGCCTTGGAACACCCTGACCAAGTACGAGGGCAACCCCACCGGCGATTGGGTGCAGTATCACGGCGACATTCTCAGACTGCTGGGCGCGCAGAACTGCGATGGCATCACAGTACACACCTACACCCACTCCCCCGACCCCGCGCAGATCTACACCGACGCGTTCATGGATCCCCCCTTCCAGAACCGCCAATACAACTTCCGCGCCTATCGCGATTTCATGAACGCCATTCCGGCCAGCATGCGCCATCTGCCGGTCTACATCACCGAGACCGACCAGGATGTGGCCTGGCTGAACCAGAACAACGGCTGGGTGCAGCGGGCCTACGGCGAGATCGACTGGTGGAACAAGCAGCCAGGCAACCAACAGATCCGCGCGCTGGTGCTCTACCGCTGGCCGCCGGCCGATCGCTGGGTGATCGAGGGCCGGCAGGGAGTGATCGACGGCTGGCGCGAGGCGATGCGCAACGACTACCGCTGGAGCGACAAGCCGGTGGCGCCGCCGCCGCCCGCGTTCAAGCTGGGCCAGACGGTCTATGTGGTCAGCGAGGCCAACATGCGACGCAGCCCGGGCTATGCCGGCAAGCCGCAGGACGATGTGATCGCCAAGCTGCCCGCGGCCACAGCCTGCACCGTGGTGGCTGGCCCGCAGACGGCCGATGGGCTGGAGTGGTGGCAACTGCGCTGCACGTTGAACGGCCAGACGCTGCTCGGCTGGGTGGCGCAGACCACACCCGGCGGCGCGACCCTGCTCTCCACCCGCAAGCCGCCGACCCCTGTCGAGCCGCCCACGCCGCCCACCCCTGTCGAACCGCCCACACCGCCGGCCGCGTCGTTTAAGGTCGGCGACAAGGTGTGGAACACCGAGGTGCTCAACCTGCGCCGCTCGGCTGGCTTCCAAAACAAGCCAGCCAACGACATCATCTACGAGATTCCGGCCGGCTCGGAGCTGACCATCACGGCTGGCCCGCAGGCGGCTGACGGTCTGAGCTGGTGGGGGGTGCGCTTCACCAGCCAGCATGGCAACCGCTACGATGGCTGGGTGGCCGGCGCCAAGGCCTCGGGCGCGCCGTTGCTGACGGCCACCCGCCCCACGCCGGTGGAGCCGACGCCCCCTGTTCCCACGCCGCCGCCCGCCACGGGCGAGCTGCGAGTGGGCGGCAGGGCCATTGCCCAGACCGACCTCAACCTGCGCCGCACACCGGGCGCGGCCGGCAAGCCGGCCAGCGACGTGATCTACAGCGTGCCGGCTCAGAGCGAGCTGATCGTGCTGGA
>JAJTXO010000781.1 GCA_021463315.1 Caldilineales bacterium
GCCCGCGCCGCTGGATCCCCAGTCGCTCAACAGGTATGCCTATGCCGGGGGAAATCCGCTGCGCTTCAGCGATCCCAGCGGGCACACGAAGCTGTGCGGGGCTGCGTGCGAGGATGAGTACAAGTGGTCGTCGGTGACGAAGAAAAGCGGCGGGGCGGGTGGTGGGGCCGTTAACTTCGGAGGAGGTGGCGGTGGCAGAAGCTACTTCGGAGGCGGAAACCGGATCACAGGTACCGCGTCCATCTATGGTCCTCTCACGAGAACTCAATGGGAGGTGAGTAATCGTGCAGCCAGAGTATTTGGTTTGCCTCCTGAATTGGTCGCAGGAACTGTAGCGGTCGAGATCACCGATGATACTGACTGGTATGACACTTATCTCGACTTGGTTTTCCAAGAGATGCCCTTGAGTTATCACTATTCTAGCTGCGCGTCTGGGGGTGGTGGTCTAGGCTGCTCACTAGTCGGCCGTTTTCTGGAGGGCTACGAACACTACTTCGGGCTGTTGGGAGGCAGAGGTCCAGGCAATGGAGTGTCAAATGTGCATATCGCCACTGCGAAGGAGGCAGAAGCGTACTTTGCCACCCACTACCCTGGTCAAGCCTTGCTTCCCACACCACCCGATCATTTCGCTAGAGCGGCCATTTTACTGAGTGACTCTGGCAATATCTATTACACTGCGGCCATCCTGAGAATGACCGCCGACTATCGCACAGGGGTTCGTTCAGCGCATACATCGGACTTGAGTGATCTGGATATGCAGATGATCTACGGAAGGTTCCGATGCGACTGTTGGGACAGTTGGTCAGCATTCTCGGCGGCGACCAACATACCGGGTAGCAGTCGCGGTCAGGAATTGGCTCCTTTCCTTCAGCTTTACCGTTCCCGATGAGAAAGGGCGTGATGACTATGTTTGGTCGTTTTCTGGCGCGCTTCAGTGCGATCTTGCTGTTGGGACTGTTCCTCGTTAGTTGTGTACCATCTAGCGCCAGGGTCAGTCATATTCTCGGATCGTTACCTGTTCCCTCGAATTCAAACATGTTGGCTAGACAAGATGGTGTCCGTCAAGGATCAGAAGATGCCTGTTTCTTTCCGTACACGAAACTACTTTATGGTTCGAATGACAGTATCGAGGCGGTGCATGAATTCTATCGGACGGCGCTTGCGGCGTTATCGTGGCAGGTCTACTCCGACGAACTCGTAGCCCCAGGTGGTTTCACATGGAAAAAGGATCAGGCATTTCGGCTTTTCCTGAGCACAGTACCTGATCTGGATTTTCCGCCGGAGACCGTGGCAAAGGCGAGGAACGACTATGACACGGTATATTTCTTGGTAATCAGCTATGCTGATCGTCACGCTAGGATAAAATGCCTTGGCGAAACTGAGTAGCAACCTACTACGTGTTTCGGCTTGATACTTGGTCTTTTGCTCCACTGCATGAGGGCTGAATAGTCTATGCTACTGGCTCACATTGTGCCTGCGTATTTTGCAGTTGATGTTTTGAAACCCAAATGGTCACGTGAATGGGGGCGATGGCAGCGCGTGATTTTATGGATCGTTGCCATCGGTAGCACCATCGCGCCTGATTCAGACGTAATCATAAACGTACTCACGAAAGGCTTTGCAGGCCACAGCACGCTTTGGACGCACAGTATCATTCCATACTTGGTTTTAGGTCTGGGATGCATGATGCTGAAGCGGGCAAAGCGAGCGCCTTTCTTATCGATGTGTATTACGCTGGTGCTTGTGGGAGGATTGTCGCATTTGGTGTTGGATGTGATCGTGCATGGCACGCCGTTACTATACCCGATCAATCTGACGATGTTTGGCTTTCCTCCCAGAGCAGTTGTGGAAGGTGGGTTGGTGACCTATCTGACTCATCCCATTCTGCTGCTTGAGTTGATACTTGTCGGGTTGGTTGCGGCTCACTGGATCGCGGGCCGTAGCCAAAGAATACGGTCCCGAAACTCGTGGCTACTCGCACTGTCCGTAGGCATTGGTCTTGTCGCAATAACCTACTGCGTTCTGCTTCCGTGGCTAAGAATTATGTTCGCCAACCTTTCGTTTTTGGCAGTAGCCCGCCTGTGAGCCTCGGATGCTCGTTCTGGCGACAGCACCTACAACGACGCCATAACAGGCACTTTACGGCAACAGCTACGACGGTAGAGCCTGTCCTGAGCGCAGCCGAAGTGGCAACCGGGTGAAGGGAACTGTTAGTGGGACGGCCACCGTCTACATCGCCGGCATCTACGAACGGCAGGGCGCGGCCTATACCAGCTACTACGAAGGC
>JAJTXO010000782.1 GCA_021463315.1 Caldilineales bacterium
CAGAAAGTCGGAGGCCACGGCGATGGCGTCCATGTCGCCTGCCTCCACGCAGTCGAAGACCACCCCCTCGCGTTCCACCATGTGCTCGATCACGTCCACCGGATAGCCGCGGTGATAGAGCGGGTCCAGGAAGATCCGGTTGCGGATGCCGTCCTCCAGGTTGGCCGCCCACAGATCGGCCTGGCTGGGCGAGGCCGCCACCACCTCGGCGGGGTTGAGGGTGATGCCCACCCGCGCGCCGGGGCTGTTGCGGCGCAGCACCGGCACGGCCCAGCCGTGGGAGAGCAGCAGGTGATGCACGGTGCGGGCCGCGCTGGCGAGATCGCGCACGCCAGGCGCGTGGATGCCGATGTAGTGGCCGAGAAAGGCCAGGCACCACGGCTCGTTGTGGGTAATCCAATCCTTTACCCGGTCGCCCAGGCGCTGGCTCACTACGTCGGCATACTCCACAAACGCCTCGGCCGTGCGGCGCGCGGGCCAGCCGCCGGCGTCGTGCAGCGCCTGCGGCGTGTCCCAATGGTTGAGGGTGACGAAGGGCCGGATGCCGCGCTGCAGCAGTCCGTCCACCAGGCGGTCGTAGAAATCCAGCCCAGCCTGGTTGACCGCGCCGCTGCCGCTGGGCAGGACGCGCGTCCAGGCCATGGAGAAGCGATAGGCCGGCAGCCCCAGCGCCTGCATCAGGTCCAGGTCCTGCTCCCAGCGGTGATAGTGATCACAGGCGACCTTGCCGGTGCTGTCGTCCAGGATCGTGCCGGGGGTGGCGCAGAAGCGGTCCCAGGTCGACTCCCCCTTGCCATCGGCGTCGAACGCGCCTTCGATTTGATAGGCGGCGGTGGCGGCGCCCCACAGGAAGCCGTCGGGAAAAGCGATTCTACGGGTCATGGGTTTACTCCTTGACGAATGGCGGTCCAGTTGGCCGGATCTTCGCCGCCCAGCGGCCAGATAGCGATGCCGGCTACGGTGGGATGTTTTTCAGCCAGCAGCGCCAGCCGGCCGGCCATGGTCTCGCCGTCGTTGAACCAGACGGCGTGTTGGCCGTCGCTGAAGCTGAACCACAGCTCGCCCGAGGCGGGGTCGCGCTGTGGCTGCGCACTCTGTTGCTCGGCCAGTTGCATGGCCTTGCGCCAGTTGAGGCTCTGCGCGGCCGAGCCGGTCCAGTTGTAGCCGTAGACCGGGATGCCCATCCAGGTCTTCTCCGGGGGAACCACGGTGGCCGCGTAGCTCAGCACCGCGTCCACCCAATCCAGCGGCGCGATGGGGCCGGCCTCGCTGGCGCCGTTGTGGAAGTCGTAGGTCATGATCTTGAAGGCGTCTACGGCCGCGCCCAGCCGCGCCCAGTCCTGCGCGGCCGCGCCGCTCCACGCGCCGGCGTCGTCGGTCTTGGCGTGAACCGCGATGGAGAGCCACTTGTCCTCGGCGTGCAGCGCGGCCGCCAGCTCCTCGATGAAGAGGCTGAAGGGGTCGCGGTCGGCGGGGTTCAGGCTCTCGTAGTCGATGTCGATGCCGTCGTAGCCGTTGGCTTCGATCAGCGCCAGGATATCCTGGATGTGCTGGGCGCGGCGGGCTGGGTCGTTGACCACCAGGCTGACCCGTTGCGCGTCGAAGCCGCCGTTGACGATGGAAGGGACGACTCGAAGGCCCGCGTCGCGCGCGGCCTGCACCGCCTCTGCGGCCATGACGCCGCCGTCGATGCTGCCTCCTGCGCCCAGGGTGTACCAGAAGAAGTTGATCTCGTCCAGCACGTCGGCGTTCTGCTGGATGGTCTGCTGCTCCAAAAACCCCGCCACCGGCGCCCAGATCGACACAGCGAGGCTCGACGCCGGCTCAGGGGTGTCGGTCGGCGCGGCCGTCGGCTCCGGCGCGGCTGTCGGCGTGGCCGATGGCTCTGGCGCGGCGGTCGGTTGGAGTGTGGCGGCCGGCGCTGAGGCAGGCTGGCCAACGCTGCAACCTGCGACCAAGCCGATTGCTGCGAGAAGGAGGACAAGGATCAGGGAGAGACTGCTGCGATGGTTCATGGTTCACCGCCGGGAAAGGATGGATCCGCACTGCACGGCTGCCGGATGAATGCTCCCCATGATACCCCGGTTGGCGTTTTGCGCCAGTTCCGCCCATGGACAAGTCAGCGATAGGACTGCCAGTCCTTCCGAGGACTGGCAGTCCTCCATCAACCTTCCATCGAACCTTCCATGGTAACTATTCAGGCTTTCTAACACAACGCTAGCAGTTGGCTAACGCAGATCAAACAAAGCTGTGGTATCGTAGGACACATGACATCAACGCCGCTT
>JAJTXO010000783.1 GCA_021463315.1 Caldilineales bacterium
GCAGCCAGTTCGTCAACCTGGCCGACGTGGACCTGAAGCCGGCCGGCTGGGACAGCCTGAGCAAGCCGGCGTTGGCCGCGCCCGAGGATATCGTGGTCTACGAGATGCACGTGCGCGACTTCAGCGCCAACGACAGCACGGTGGCAGCCGGCGACCGCGGCACGTACAAGGCCTTCACCTACGATGGAACCGGCCCGCACCCCAACGCGACGCTGTCCAACGGCATGAACCATCTGCAGCAGCTCCAGCAGGCCGGCCTGACCTTCGTGCATCTGCTGCCGGCCTTCGACATCGCCTCGGTGATCGAGCCGGCAACGCAGCGCACCGAGCCGACGATCAACCCCGGCGATCCGCGCAACTCTTCCAACCAGCAGGCCGCGGTGGGCGCCGCGCGCCTGACCGACAGCTTCAACTGGGGCTACGATCCCTTCCACTACGGCCTGCCGGAAGGCTCCTACAGCACCAACCCCGACGGCGCGACCCGCATCCTGGAGTTCCGCGACATGGTGTCGGCGCTGAACCAGAACGGCCTGCGGGTGGTGATGGACGTGGTCTACAACCACACCGCGGCCAGCGGCCAGGACGATCACTCGGTGCTGGACAAGGTGGTCCCCGGCTACTACTATCGCTACGACGCCAACGGCGCGCTCTACAACTCCTCCTGCTGTTCGGACACCGCCACCGAATACGCCATGATGCAGAAGCTGATGGTGGATACGGTGCTGCGTTTCGCCGAGGAGTACAAGGTGGACGGCTTCCGCTTCGACCTGATGAACCTGCACACCCGGCAGAACATGCTCGACCTGAAGGCCGCGGTGCAGGCGTTGACCGTCGGCGCGAACGGGGTGGACGGCAGCAAGATCTACCTCTACGGCGAGGGCTGGGACTTTGGGTCGGCCATGGAGAAAGGTCTTACGGCCTGCCCCAACTGCTACGCCCAGAAGTACAACATGACCGGCGCGGGCATCGGCCTGTTCAACGACGTCATCCGCGATGCGGCCCACGGCGGCTACAGCGGGGACTCGACGCAAATCCGCCGCCAGGGCTTCATCAACGGCCTGAGCTACGACTGGAACGGCTACGCCTACGGCAGCCGCACCCAGCCCGATCTGTGGGTCGCCACCGACCAACTGCGCTCCGCCCTGCGCGGCAGCGGCAGCGACTGGAACGGCCAGGGCAGCCCCTTCACCGACGACCCGCAGGAGGCGATCAACTACGTCGAGAAGCACGACAACGAGACGCTGTTCGACCAGAACGTCTTCAAGCTGCCCAACGGCGACGGAACCGGCAACCCCGGCTGGATCGGCAGCGGCATCCCCACCACCAGCATGGCCGACCGGGTGCGCAGCCAGAACCTGGGCGTCAGCATCGTCGGCCTGGCGCAGGGCATCCCCTTCATCCAGATGGGCAGCGACATCCTGCGCTCCAAGTCGCTGGACCGCAACAGCTACGACAGCGGCGACTGGTTCAACCGGGTCTACTGGGATAAGAGCAGCAACAACTTCGGCGTGGGGCTGCCGCCGACCTGGGACAACTCGACCCGCTGGGGCATCATGGGGCCGCTGCTGGCCAACAGCGCGCTGGATCCGACCACGGCCAACATGAACTTCGCGGCCAGCCACCTGCGCGAGACGCTGCGCCTCCGCATGAGCAGCCCACTGTTCCGCCTGACCACCGAGGCTGACGTCAACGCGCGCACCAGCCACTACAACAACGCCAACAGCCAGGACGCGCTGATCGTCATGCGGCTGTCGGACGAACCCGCGCCCGACATGGACAGCAACTGGGAGAACCTCCTGGTCTTCTTCAACGCCCACAAGGTCAGCCAGAGCATCGCCATCCCCGGCGCCAACGGCTTCACGCTGCACCCGCTGCACACCAACGGCGTGGACGACGACCCGGTGATCGCCACCGCGAGCTTCAACGACAGCACGGACACCTTCACCATCCCGGCCCGCAGCACGGTGGTCTTCGTCACGACCCAGACGCTGGCGCCGCCCACGCCGCCCAGCACCATCGACTGGGTGGGCAAGATGTGGCCGCGCGGCGGCGTGGCCAGCGCCGTCAACCAGGGCGCGTTCGTGCCGGCCAGCTTCGATGTCTTCGTGCGGGTCTACGACGCGGGCGTCACCGAGAAGCGCAGCAAGGAATGGTTGCACAAGTTCATCCGCAGTTCCCAAACGTTCATCAAGAGCGGCGACCCGGACGCCGTGGCGGTGTTCAAGGAGAACAACGAGCTGATCATGACCGACATCAACCTGGACGAAGCGCAGATCGAC
>JAJTXO010000784.1 GCA_021463315.1 Caldilineales bacterium
ACGAAGGTGGGGCCGAGCTCTTGCAGCATCAGGCGCAGCTCGTCCGCCGGGTTGTCCTCCACCAGCCGCGGCCGCTGGCGATAGATTATCCGCTGCATCTGACGCCGAAAGCCCTTCAGCGGGGTGAAGCCCATGAAGATGTCGATGGAATAGCTCTGAATGGTGTTGATGATCTGCTGGGTGCGCAGGTTCTCGATCAGGCGATTGCGGCGACCGGTGGGCAGCATTCCCAGCCAGCGCCAATAGAAGGGGCTCTTGCTGACTTCGCTGACGCGGGGAGCGTCGAAGCCGAACAGCACCTCCAGCCCCATCACGATCACCCCCAGCAGCATGGCGCCCAGCAGCGCGGAGAAAAGGCGCGACTCGCCGACCAGCCAAACCGCGGGGGCGAGATAGGAGAGCAGCAGGAAGATGAAGACATCGATGGCCAGCGCCAGCAGCCCCATGGACCAGATGTAGAGCCGTCCGGTGAGAAAGAGGATCACCGGGCGCACTGTCGAGTGCAACACGCCGAAGATCAATCCGATGACCAGGTAGGAATAAGTTGTGGCGAAGGGCTCAGGCAGCGATGCATGGGGGACCAGGCGCAGGCCAGGCACTACGTTCATGACGATGGCGACTGCCAGTGTGTTTACAACGACACGCAGAAGGAAATAGACCATGGCTGACTTGAAAATTGCCGCTCGGGCCGGTTTTTGCGCAGCACCCCGGACGTAGCCTGAAGGAGTGTAGCGACTGGAGGGTGGGCCGATCGAGCCCGCTCGTTTTCATCGATGGTTGTGCGCCCGGCGCATGGATGTCTATTCTGTAATCCACCTCAGGTCCAGCTTGCGATTCGACTGGGCGCAGTCTCGGAGATACAGGTTGATCAGCGTTTGATAGGGAATGCCTGTCTCTTCTGAAATGTCTCTGAAATAGTCGATGATGTCCACGCCCAGCCGAATAGTGACAGGCTTGCGCAATTTCTTGGCATAGGGATTCTTGGTTGACTTGGAAAAATCGTACTCTTCTCTCATTGCTGGAATCCTTCGTACTGTAGACGCTCAGACTTAGTCGCCCTTCGCGCCGAAATAAGAGGGTCGCGCCCCAATCTGCCTCCTTCGTCCTCAGCATCTGAACACCCGGCTATGTTCGGGGCGATTATAGCATCGTTGGCGACGAAGATCAACCAACGTCAGCCGGCCGGCGGCCTAAGCTGTGCTGCGGCTGTGTAGATGCGATCCCAGGAACTGGGTGATATCGGCCAGCGACTGCACGGCCTGCGGCAACGCCAGATAGAGTTGCCAGACATGCCACATGCGTGGGTAGATCTCCAGCCGCACCTCGACGCCGGCGGCCTCGGCCAACGCGGCCGCGCGGACCGCATCTGCTCGCAGGATCTCCTCCTCGCCGGCATGAATCAGCAGCGGCGGCAGGCCGCGCCACTGGCCAAACACCGGCGAGACCAGCGGGTCGCGCGGGTCGTGCCCCCCCACATACGAGCTGGAATAGAGCCGCATCGCCTTGGGCGAGAGCAGCGGGTCCCTGTACCCGGGCTGAACCTTGTCCTGGCTCAGGTCGGTCACCGGCGAGAGACACGCGGCCGCGGCCGGCAGCGGGTCGCCGCGGTCGCGCAGCATCATCAGCAGGGTGAGGGTCAGGTTGCCGCCGGCCGAATCGCCGGCCACCGCGATCTCCTGCGCGGCCACGCCCTGCCTCAGCAGCCAGCGATAGGCCGTGGCGCAGTCGTCCAAGGCCGCGGGGAAGGGATGCTGGGGCGCAAGGCGGTAGTCCACCATCAGAACCCGCAGCCCCATCTGCTGCGCCAGATAGGCGCCCAGGTGCAGGTGCGGGGCTGTCAGGCCGAAGACAAAGCCGCCTCCGTGCAGATAGAGCAGCACCCGATCTGACGGGCTCTGGGGAACGATCCAGACGCACGGCACGCCGTCGGCCGACGCCGCTTGGAGGGCCAGCCCCTCGTCCAGTCGCAGGCGGGCCAGGTTTTGCTTCAGGAGCCAGTTGGCTGCCGGCAGCGGCAGGACGACTTGTATGAGACGGGCCACGGGCAACGCGGCTCGCGCCTGGCGTTCGGCGGATGAGATCGTCATGGGCTCTCCTTATCTCCGAGCTGCCGTCGCGGTATCATGTCCATCAGGGGTATCATCTCAATAGAGGGGAAAGACTTCCGAAGTCTTATGGACTGTGAGCTCGTTTTGAACAAACCTGCGCAGACTTCGGAAGTCTCGACCCCGTGGGGAAGACTTCCGAAGTCTTATGGACTGTGAGCTCGTTTTGATAC
>JAJTXO010000785.1 GCA_021463315.1 Caldilineales bacterium
GCCACTGCTGGCCGCAGAGAGAGCACTTGATGGTCATGGACGCGTTCTTCAATGCGCGGAACCGTGTTTCGACAGGCTCAACCCAAGGGTTCCGGGCTAGGCTCGATACACCAGTCCAGCCCAGGCAAAGCTGGGAAAGAGGGCCACGGCCGCCGCTTCCGGCAGCTTGTCGCCGCTGGCGAGGACCTCTTCGTCGCTCCAGTAGCTGAAGCCCTTGTAGGCCGCCCAGTCGCCATCGCTGCCCTTGGTGGCGCAGACCTTGATGATGACCGAATCGCCCGGCCCTAGCAGTTCAGGGCCTTGGCGGGCATAGGCAGAGTAGGGAATGATCACGCCGCGTCCTCCTTGATCTTCAGGCAGACTGTGCAGCGCCAGCCCGGCTTGGGCTTGCGCATCGCGTTGTGGACCCGCATGTTCTGGCCATAGCGCTCGTCCTGGAAGGCGTGCTGGCAGGTGCAGCGCATGACGCGCGTGTTGGGGGTGGATGTCTTCTCTTTGGGCATGGGTCGCCTTCCTTCCTACACGCTGAACCTGCTGGCAAGCTCGCCGGGGTCGTCTAGAGGGATGCCTCTTTCCACCAGCATCCTGTCCTCGGCCGGGTCCAGCCAGATCACCAGCCAGGGATCGCCGAACTTCGAGTAGGCGCGTTTGGCCCGCTCGTAGACCAGCTCTGGCGGGTGGATCACCACCTTGCCCGGCTCAAGGCGCTGCTCGCGCGCCACGCCGATGGGCGCCAGGGCCAGGATCGCCTGTTCCTTGTTGATGCCGGTAGTGGCCAGGATCGCCTCCAGCGCGGCAGCGTAGTCAGCCGCGTCCGCGCCGGCGTCGGCCCAGCGCTGGCTGCTGACGGCCACCGCGCGCACCAGCTTGGTGCTCCAAGTGTCTATCTCTTCCAGCGTGAACCTGTCTCTCAGCATCGGCCAGGATACCAGCCAGAAGACCGCGCAAGTGCGGATGAAGCGAAACTCCCAGGTGTCCCGGCCGGGCTTACTGCCCTCGGGCCAGGCGTCCAGCACCATCTCCCGGATCTCTCGCGCCCGCACTTCCCAACTGTCCTCCTCGGACTGGTTGGCCAGGTTGCGCAGCACCAGCAAGCGCACACTGCGGAAAATGGTGACCATCAAGAGCTCGTCTACCACCAGGCGGGTGGCGATGGCCACCTCCAGGCCGCGGGTGGTCAGCCGCCGCTCCCATTCATGTCTGGCCAGCAGTCCCAGCGGTTCTTCCAGGGCAAGACCGCACTGGGAACACATCGTCTGGCCCGGCTCGATCAGCTCGCCACACGACGCGCACACGGCCGCTGCGCCCTGGCAGTAGAAGGCGTAAAAGAAGGCCGGCTGGGCCTGGACGGCTCGCTCGATGGTCCCATCGTCAGCGGTCTGATCCAGTCCCAGCAAGGCCAGCGCGCGCCGGCGACAGTGGCCATGCCGGCTACGCTCAGGGCTGAGGAAGCAGCTCTCGCTGATCAAGCCCAGAGTAGCGATGGTCGCGGTCTGCTGGCGCATGTCCTGCACCGAGCCGGACAAAATGATCTCACGCGTCACGAGGCATGTACCTTTCCATCAGCTTGTCGCGCGTGCGCAGCGGGATGTCAGGGTCTTCCTTCAAGAGCCGGACGATGCGCTCAGGCGTCGGCTGCGGCAGCCAGCCCAGCCGGGCCAGCTCCTCTCTCAAGTCCGCCTGCAGCATCCAGGACTCGACGAAGGCCAGCTCGGCGCGCGGCAGCTCGTCGAAAGAGCGTACCCGGCGCCGGTAGCCCTCGCCATCCGAGAGCGCGTAGCCGGCCAGGTCCAGCCGCGCGGCCCGGATCAGGAGGCCCTTGAAGCCGGCCAGGTCGCTGGTTGGCATCAGGCGCTTGATGCGCTGGTTGATACGATCTATCGCCACGCGCAGCTCCTCAGCTTCCGGGAAGGTGAACCATCCATGCTGCGCACGCAGGTCGTTCAGGCTCTTCATGGCAACTCGCAGTCCACCGCGGATGGCTTGCGCAAGCGCCGCGCGACGGATCGCGTGGGCAGGTCGTCGAGGGTCTTCATGACAAAAGGTGCGGATCATTCTTCTGGCAGAAACTCTTCCGGAACCGGTTCCGCGATCTAGCGCGCGGCGTAGCTGACGATAACGCGCGCAGCCACCTGGGCTACCGCGTCCACGTGCGCGGCAGTGGCGTCGTCCGTGCCATACTCGACGTGCGCGGCCTCGTGCAGCCAGGTGGCGACAGCATCCTTGAGGTCGTCCAGCACCGAGATATCCAGCGCAATGCGG
>JAJTXO010000786.1 GCA_021463315.1 Caldilineales bacterium
CACCCCGGAGCCGCCCACCGCTACGCCCGTGCCGCCCACCCCCACCCCAGAGCCCAAGCCAGAGGTGGTGGTCAATAACCCACGGGTCAACGTGCGCAGCGGCCCGGGTTCTGACTTCGCGGTGCTGGGCCAGGTGTTGCAGGGCCAGCGGCTGGAGATCGTGGGCCGCGACCAGGCCGCTGAGTGGTGGCAGATCTGCTGCTTCGAAGGCCAGACCGGCTGGCTGGCCAGCGAGGTGGTGACCGCCGAAGGCCCGCTGGAGAGGGTCGCGCTGGCCGCCGACCTGCCCACGGCCACCCCACAGCCGGCCTCCACCGCGGTGGCCGCGGGCGCAGCCCCGGCTGACGAGGAGGAGCTTCTCTTCGATCTGACCGAGGAGATCACCTATCCCTTCAACCAGGACTATCTGCGCGTCGGCGTCAAGGTCAACGACGCGGCTGACAACCCGTTGGGCGGCTACTACCTGCGCGTTGTCAACGAAAGCACCGCTCAGCAGTGGCTCTCCCCCGCCTCCAGCGCCGGTCCTTGGCGCGGCACCGCGCCCAGCCCAGATTTCGCCGACTATCGCCAGGCCAACCTGATCTTCGACACGCGCGCCAAAAGCACTTTGGCTGGCAACAGCTTCGCCCTCTGGCTGGTGGACGGGGCCGGCCGCGCAGTTTCACCCACGGTACGCTACACCCAGGATGACGACGAGTTCCGCTGGCTCTATATCGTTTGGACGCGACAGTAGACGGGGCGACGCCCTGTGGCTGGCGCTGTTGACGCTGTTGGCCCTGCTGCTGCGCGCGGTCCGTCTGGATTTTCAGCCGCTGTGGTGGGATGAAGGCTACAGCGTCTGGTTTGCGCACCAAGCGTTGGGAGAGATGTTGCGCCTCACCGCGCTGGACATCCACCCGCCGCTGTACTATGGGCTGCTGGGCATCTGGGCCCGCGGCTTGGGCTGGGATCCGGTCGCGCTGCGCTGGCTGTCGGTGGTCATCAGCGCGGCGACGGTGCCGCTGATCTACCTGGTGGGCGTTTGGCTGAGCGGCCGGCGAGTGGGGCTGGTGGCCGCCTTCCTGTTGGCCATCAACCCGCTGCACATCTTCTATGCTCAGGAAGTGCGCATGTACGCGCTGGTGACGCTGTGGGCCGTGCTGGCCCTGGGCGCGGCCGGCCGCTGGCTGGGGCTGGGCCGGCGCATCCGCGGCGACACCCAGCCCGCGGCCTGGGGCTGGCTGGCGGGCTACGTAGCCGCGATCACCCTGGCGCTCTACACGCAGTACTACGCCGCCTTTCTGCTGCTGGGCTTGGCCACGGCCGGATGCCTGGTGCTCTGGCGGCTGCAAGCTGGCCGCGAGCGGATGCTGATCTGGCTGGGCGCGCAGGGCGCGGCGTTGCTGCTCTTCATCCCCTGGCTGTTCTACGCCACGCCCCGTCTGATTCCCTATATCTCGCAGAAGGTCGTCGCGGACTCGGATCAGCCGCTGGGCTTGCCGCTCTACCTGGCGCGCCATCTGGCGGCCTACAGCGCCGGCCATCTGGAGGGCCCGCTGGCCGACTGGTGGCCGGTGGGGCTGCTGGGGCTGGTCCTGCTCATCGTGGGCCTGGTGCAATTGGCGCGCCGCCGCCCGCTGGAGCCGGGTCACGGGTTGACTCTCGCCTTTCTGGGCCTGGTCGTCGGCGTGGTGTTGGGGATGGGCTGGCTGGTCAATCTGGGCTATCCCTTCTTCCCCGAGCGCGGCGAGCGGCTGCTGCTGCTGGGCCTGCCCGCGTTCCTGCTCCTGCTGGCTGCCACCTGGGCCGCGCCAGACCCCGTGCGCAGCCGGGGCCAGCGGGTGATCGTGACTCCCCAGCATGGCCCACGGCCGCGCCTGCTGGTCGCGGGCCTGGCGCTGCTGGCGGCCCTATCGCTGGCAGCCTTCTATCTGACGCCGCGCTACAGCGATGAGGACTACCGGCCCTTGATCGGCCAGGTGATGCAGTGGGGCCGCAGCGAGGACACCGTTTTCGCCCTGTTTCCCTGGCAGGTGGGCTATTTCTGGAGCTATGGCGCACCCGACGGCCCGCAGCCTGAGCTCTCGCCCAGCGCCGAATGGCAGCCAGCCGTGGCCGACGCGCTGGACCGCGCGCTGAGCCGCGGCCGCATCTGGTTCCCCATGCATCAGAGCCTGGGCAACATCCTGGAAGACGCCGTCGAACAGCACCTGGCCGAAGACAACTACCAGCTTGCCAACCGCTGGTACAGCCCCAGCACGCGGCTGACCGGCTGGGCCG
>JAJTXO010000787.1 GCA_021463315.1 Caldilineales bacterium
GCCCGCGCCACGCTCTGGCCGGTCTCCGACCGAGCCAGCCCACGCCATCCTGCGCCACGCTCTGGCCGGTCTCCGACCGAGCCAGCCCAAGCGCCCGCGCTACGCTCTGGCCGGTCTCCGACCGAGCCAGCCCGAGTCATCCCGAGCCGCTGTTTGCGGACAGTCACTCACGGTGGTCTTCGATTTGAAGCATGAGTCCGCCCATCATAGCACACCATCCCGATTCTCGACAATTACGCTGCCCGCAAAACGTTGGCCCGCACCTGGTCGCCCGTCGCTGCAACGGTCTATTGGGCCGCTGCAGCCGCCCGCTGAGCCACGGGCTTGGACGCAAACAGGTTCATGCCCAGTTGATTCGATAGAAAGCGCGCTGCGAGCTGGCCGCGCACGCTGTTGCCGGCTGCATCCAGCGGCGGCGCGAACGCGCCCAGCGCGCCCTTGCCCGGCGCCACCGCGATGACTCCGCCGCTGACGCCGCTCTTGCCCGGCACCCCCAGATCGAACAGCCAGTCGCCCGAGGTCTCGTACATGCCCGCGGTGGCCATGACCACCAGCGCGTGGTCGCAATGGATGGCGTCCACCACCCGCTCGCGCGTGATGGGGTTGACGCCGCCATCGGCCAGCGTGGCGGCCATGATGGCCAGATCCCGGGCCGAGGCGTTGAGACAGCACTGCCGCGTGTAGAGATCGGTCGTCTCCGCGGGATCGAAGTAGAGCCGCTGATAGTCGTGCAGCAGGCGCGAGATGGCCCGGTTGCGGTGGTTGGAGCCGGAGGCCGAGAGGTAGGTCTCTTCATCCAGCTCCAGCCGGCGGCCGGCGAAGCGGGAAAGCCCGTCGTGGATGAACTCCCACTTGGCGGCCAGGGTGGCGCCGGGCGCCAGGCTGGCCACCGCCAGCGCGCCCGAGTTGACCATGGGGTTGGTCAGACGCTGGGCGTTGAGCTCGATGGCCATGACCGAGTTGAAGGGCAGGCCGGTGGCGTTCAGCCCCACCTTGGCCCGCACCTCCTCCGCGCCCAGCGCCTGACACACCAGCGCGAAGGTGAAGGGCTTGCACACGCTCATCAGGGTGAAGGGATGATCGGCGTCGCCGGCCGTGTAGCTGGCGCCGTTGACATCGGCGACGCAGAGGCCGAAGTAGTGGCGCGGCGCACTTGCCAGGGCGGGGTAGTGCTGGGCGTTCGTTCCCTCGTCGTTCTCTTTGAAGCGCGCGTAGGCCTCGTCCACCAGCACCTGCACCCGAGAGGGGGTGGGCAAATGGCCGGTGGAAACGTAGGCGGGATTCCTCTGATCGCGTCGCGAGTGTTGGGGGCGATGTTCCATCGATCTTTCTCCGCCAACTTCGTTGGCAAAACCAGTTTCCTGGGGCGGATCTTCCCGCCAGGCTCAAGCCAGGGCCAGGAAGATCCGCCGCTGAGGAACACAGAGAACGCCAAGAGCTTGCAGAGCTCGGCTCGGTGCTCCTGGCGTTCTTGGCGGTCGATCGGGGAGGATCGACCGCCGGATTTGGCTACGCCCAGATCAGATGCTCACTGGATAGCCGGGGCCCAGCGGGATGCCCAGCACGAACCAGAGAATCAGCAGCAGCAGCCAGGCCACCAGGACCACGGCGGCGATGGGCAGCATCAGCGCCACCAGCGAGCCAACGCCCGAGTTCTTCTGATAGCGCTGGGCGAAGATGACGATCAGCGGGAAGTAGACCATCAACGGCGTGAGGGTGTTGACGGGCGAGTCGCCGACGCGATAGGCGGCGAATACCGTCTGCGCGGGCACGCCCAGCCGGATGAAGAGGGGCACGAAGATGGGCGCGAAGATAGCCCACTTGGCCAGCGAACCCGGCATGATGAAGTCCAACAGCACGATCACCAGGACGAAGCCGATCAACAGCGGGATGCTGCCGATGCCGGCATGGCTCAGCCAGTCGGCCAGCACGGTGGCGATGACGCTGGGCATGTTGGAGTAGTTGAAGTAGGCGATGAACTGGCTGATCATCATCAGCATGAAGATCAGGCCGCCCAGGCCGGCGAAGGTCTTGACCACCGCGGCGATGATGTCGTTGGCGCTCTTGTACTTGCCGATGGCCGTGCCATAGGCGATGCCAGGGACGAGGAAGAAGAGCATCACGATGAAGAGCAGGCTGGCCATGAAGGGGGTCTGGCCGATGATGGCGCCCGTGGCGGGATCGCGCAGCGGCGCGCCCGACGGCAGGGTGACCAGCAGAACGACGGCCAGCACGGCCAGCGCCGCGA
>JAJTXO010000788.1 GCA_021463315.1 Caldilineales bacterium
TGATTGGTGCCACGACCCACAACCCATTTTTTTATGTCAACAGTCCGCTGGTCTCGCGCTGGCAGGTTTTTGCTCTTGAGCCGCTCGGTGTCGAGGATTTGCTGGAAATCATGCGCCGGGCGCTGGCTGATGAGGAGCGTGGTCTGGGGGATCGGGCGGTGCGAGTGGATGAGGAGGCTGCTCTTCATCTGGCGACGGTCAGCGATGGCGATGCCCGCCGCTGCTTGAACGCGCTCGAGATTGCGGTTCTGACCACCCCGCCGGGGAGCGACGGCTCGATCTTGATCACCCGTGCGGTGGCCGAGGAGAGCATTCAGACCAAGGCGGTTGTTTACGATGGGGATGGCGATGCCCATTACGACACGGCCAGTGCATTCATCAAGAGTCTGCGCGGCTGTGACCCGGACGCCGGCCTCTACTGGCTGGCGAAGATGCTCCATGCCGGCGAGGATCTCCGCTTCATCACGCGGCGGATGATGATCCTGGCGAGTGAGGACATCGGCATGGCGGACTCGAACGCGCTGCAGGTCGCGGTCGCGGCGCACCAGGCCGTCGAAATTCTCGGGTTGCCCGAGGCCCGGCTGACGCTGGCCCACGCCGTCGTCTATCTGGCGACGGCACCCAAGAGCAACGCCTGCACGGTGGCCATTGGCGCCGCGCAAAAAGACGTCGCCGAAAACCGCACCCTTGCCGTGCCCCCGCACCTCCGCGACACCCACTACGCGGGCGCGAAATCCCTCGGGCATGGGGACGGCTACAAATACGGCCACAATTTTGAGGGCGGTTTTGTCCCGCAGGCCTACCTCCCCGAAGGGCGCATCTATTATGCCCCCACCGAACATGGGCACGAAAAGCGCGTCAAAGAGCGTCTGGAATACTGGCGGGAGAGGGCCGCCGCGGAAAACTACAAAAAAAAGTCATAAGGGCCTTGCATTATTTGAGAAATGGGTCATTGCTTCTTCCGTTGTGAATGCGACGCTTTGCGGAGAAGCAGGTGACGATCCCGACCGATGGTGTTTGGAGTTCTGTCAAAACAAAATACATGTCCTGAGCGTGGGAGGGGTGACATGAAACGCGACCAGGACAAACACAAGGCGGCGCCCGGGATGCTCGGGCGTTTTGATGTACGGCCTCCCGCGTTGGACAACGATGAGGAGGAGGATGCGCAAGCCCACCACCCGGACGCACAGCGCCGGTTTTGGAAATTCCTCAAACGGCACACGGATTTGATCCTGGTGGCGGGCATTGGAAACATTTTCACCGTGTTTCTGATCATGTTGTTGCCGCTCTTTGCCAAGCTGGTGATAGATGAGGCCATTCCGGGAAAAAACGTGGCTTTGCTCATCGGCCTTGCGGCGGGGCTTTTCGTTCTGCAGGTGATCCGCTTTGTGGTCGGCTACAGCCACGGGTTCCTCGTGAGCTACATCGGCCAGCGCACCGTCTTCGACATCCGCCGCGCGCTGTTTGACCATCTCCAACTCCTGCACCTCTCGTTTTACGAAAAGAAAAAAACCGGAAGCCTCGTCAACCGGGTCATTTACGACGCTCAGACCATCCAGCAGTTCATCAACACCGCATTCACCACCATTTCCAACAGCCTGGTTTCGGTGATCATTGCGCTGGGAATCATGGCCCTGCTCAACTGGCGGCTGACGATCTTCTGCGTGGCCACGCTGCCGGTGTATTTCTTTGTCATTCATTTTTTCCGCAAGAAGCTGCGCGTCAAGCACCACGAAGTCAAAGAGCGCCAGTCCGTCCTCGCAGGCCGCCTCGGGGAGACCTTTGCCGGCATGCGCGTGGTCAAATCCTTTGCCCAGGAAAACCATGAGCGGCGGCGGTTTGTGCTTACGATCAAGGACAATTTTTACAGCGAGCTGGAGTTGCCGCTTCTGGGGTCCAAGATGGAGGGAACGCTGGGTGTGATCTTTTTTCTCGTTTATTCGATTGTCATCGTTTTTCAGGGGATGGGGGTGATCAGCGGGCAGATGTCCATTGGAAATTACGTGGCGTACACCGGTTATTTGTGGATGCTCTTTGGTCCGATTGGGAGCCTCTCGGCGCTCATTCAATCCAGCACGAATGCGCGCACCGGTTTCGAGCGCATCCTGACGCTGCTCGACACGCGCCCGGACATTCGCGAGGACGCGCATCCGGTGACGCTGCCCGAAATCGCCGGGCGCATCCAATTCGATCATGTCGGGTTTTCCTATGCGGATCGCCCGACGCTGAAGGATTTTTGTCTCG
>JAJTXO010000789.1 GCA_021463315.1 Caldilineales bacterium
ATGCGTAATGCGTAACTCGTAATGCGTAATGCGTAACCCGGAAGGGCGGGAGTCGTGTCCGGGATTCCGGGTTACGGGTTACGAGTTACGAGTTACTCGTTACTTGGTGTCCGGATTCGGCAGCATGAACTCGCGCACTACGCCCATCAGGTCGTGGGCGGCCTGGATGAAGGCGCGCAGGGTGCGCACGGTGGCGCCGTAGGAGTCGAACTCGTCCACGGTCATGCCGTCGGGGTCGTAGGCGCGGCGGAAGTCGGGGATCTTGTTGTAGAGCGCCTCGACGATGGCCGCATCCACCGGGTTGCCCATGCGCGCCACCACCGGGATGTCGGAGGCGTTGATCTTGAGCTGCCAATCGTAGGGGATGGTGAGGACGATGTCGCCGCCGATCAGCTCTGACCAGTGGCCCAGGTGGCGGTAGGCCGCGGCCAGCAGGCGCACCCGATAGCCCCGCTCTTGCCAGATGCGGTAGGCGTTCTTGAAGCAGGCGATGCCGGCCCAGTTCAGATAATCCGGGTCGATGGCGATGTTGTCGCGCTTGGCCACCACCTTCATCCAGTCGTCGGTGCGGCCGATCATGAGGGTGCAAACCGGCGCCATATGGCTGATGTCATGGCCCTCGGCTGCGCGGCGGTTGAGGCCGCGTTCCACCGCTTCGGCCACGGCGATGGCCTGTGGCACGGTGAAGCTGACCGTGGCGTTGACGTTGACACCGTGATAGGTGCTTTCCTCGATGGCCCGCACGCCGGCTTTGGTGACTGGCATTTTGACCTGCATGTTGGGCGCCAGCGTGTCGAAGTGGCGCGCCTGGGCAACGATGGCCTCCCAGTTGCGATAGAACATGGGGTTGGTCTGGATCGACAGGCGGCCCTTGCGGCCATCGTGGCGTTGCCAGGTCGGCTGCAGCAGGCTGGCGCCGTGCGCGGCCATCTCCTCGATCAGCTTCCAGGCCACATCGCTCTCGGACCAGGTGGGGTTCTCGGCGATGATCGCGTAGATGCGATCGCTCCACAGGTGCATCTCTTTGCTCAGCACGTTGAGCACGATGTTGGGGTTGGTGGTGGCGCCGACCGCGCCGCGCTCAAGGGCGTAGGTCAGCTCCTCGACGGAGCAGGAGTCGTTCCAGTAATCGGTTGGGGTGGTTGAGGCGGTCTTGTACAGGGGGCTAGAGAGGGGCATAGGTGGCCTCCAGAAGCTCGATGCGATGGGGGTTGCGGTTTGAACGGGCGTTGCTGACCAGCGTCGGGGAGCGGATGCAGCCAGCCACCCGGCGGCGCTGGCAGGCATCGATCAACGCGGTTGCCCAAAGGTCATCGCACTGTTTGCTGGGCTGATTGTACCTGATCCAGGGGTTTTCTTCAACTTGCGCCGCGCAGACAAAAAAATCCCATCATCGATGGATGATGGGATGGAAGGCGTTCTGTGCCCCCAAGGGGATTCGAACCCCTGTCGCAGGCTTGAAAGGCCTGTGTCCTAGACCCCTAGACGATGGGGGCGCACGGGCGTTATTCTAGCATCGATGGTTCGGCGCGTCAAGTATTTGCGGCTAATTGCAGCAATTCCAAATTTCAGTCGTTCACGATTCTCACGCAAAGCCGCCAAGAGTTTCTGCCCTTTGCGGTCTTTGCGCCTTTGCGTGAGACAACAATCGTGAAGTACTGTATTTGGAATTGCTGCAGCGCCCTCGGCGTCGGACTGGCCGTACCTGAGCTTCACAGTAGCCAGCTTGCATCGCAGAATCTGCACCAGGAAGTTGCCGCTGCCGCAGGCCGGCTCCAGAAAGCGGGAGTCGATGCGCTCCGTCTCGTCCTTCAGTACACAGGCTCAATAGACAGCCTGTATCGATTGCTCATGCCATCTGCCATCTTGAGAGTTCAAGACGACACGAAAGCCATCAATGGTATTCTTGAGGTCTCGGTAGTTATAGACGTCGAAAATCACCAGCATTTCATCGGGATCAGATGAAGCAATGGCAAAATATACCTTTGGAGCAGGTGGAGTGTCGTGGGGCTGAACAGAAAAGGCTTTTTCCATATCTTGCTCAGAACACGACGAAATGCTTTGTTCCTGATAGACCCAACAGCGCTTCGCATCGCTGCGTTGTGTTGATGCTCCCAACCGAAGGTTATTAGAGTCGTTAATCAATACCTTCGCCAAATTAGACGGATATGAGCAACTGTGTATGCTTTGGTTATCATACTAGAGGTACACAGTTGCTCATGGTTGAAATTATCGCACTT
>JAJTXO010000079.1 GCA_021463315.1 Caldilineales bacterium
GCGTCAAATCGTTCAAGCAGTAGGAAAAATTGCCAATTTGGTCGCATCAATCCGCAAAAGACCCGGCAACAGATTTTTTCACCCGTCCAATGATCCTAGCTTTTGACATCGGCAACCAGCATATCAATTTCGGAGTGTTTGACCGGGACGTTTTGCGCGCGTCGTGGCGCATTTCAACGCGGGTGGAGGGCACTCCGGACGAATATGCGGTGCTGCTCAACACGCTGTTGCGCCGTTCTGACAGCGCCTATAAATTCGCGGGTGGTGTGTTGGCATCCTCGGTGCCGCCCATGATTCCTACGTTTGTCGAATTGTGTCAAGCACAATTCGGCTGGACGCCCCTTGTGGTGGGCGCGGGCGTCAAGACCGGCATCCATATCCGCGTGGACTATCCCCAGTCCGTGGGCGCGGACCGGGTGGTGGATGCCGCGGCCGTCAAGCATCTCTACGGCGGGCCAGCCTGTGTGGTGGATTTCGGCACCGCCACCACCTTCGACGCAGTGTCGGCCGAGGGCGACTATCTGGGCGGGGCCATTGCGCCTGGCATCGACATCTCGGCCGAGGCGCTGTTCACGCGCACCGCGCAGTTGCCCCGGGTCGAGCTGCAGCGCCCGCCGTCGGTGATCGGCCGCAACACCGTCCACGCCATGCAGTCGGGCTTGATCTTCGGCTATACCAGCCTGGTGGAGGGGATGATCCAGCGCTTCCGCGCCGAGCTGGGGCCGACCATGAAGGTCATCGCCACCGGCGGTCTGGCCGAGACCATCGCCCAGGAAACCAACGCCATCCAAATCATCGCCCCCTGGCTGACCCTGGACGGGCTGCGGGTGATTTGGGAGATGAATCAGAAGAAGTAGACAGGGAAGAAGTAGGCAAGGTGACAAGGTGACAAGGTGACTGGGTGACAAGGTGACAAGGTGACTGGGTGAACCGGCATGTCTCAACCATCTGCCAATCCACCCATCTACCCATCTACCAATCCACCCATCTACCCATCTACCCATCTACCCATCTACCGATCCACCCATCTACCCATCTACCCATCTACCCTTCCCCCCCATGTCTTCCTGTCAACCCTCTCACCAAGGAGAATGAATACAAAATGTTGCGACAGATGTTGTTGGGCAAAATCCATCGGGCTGTGGTGACGGGCGCCGATGTGAACTATGTCGGTTCGATCACCGTAGATCCGGTGCTGTTGGAAGCCTCCGGCATCCTGCCCTACGAACGGGTGCAGGTGGTGGACGTGGAGAACGGCGCGCGGCTGGAGACCTACACCATCCCCGGCACGCCCGGCAAGGGGGAGATCCAGCTCAACGGCGCGGCCGCGCGGCTGGTGGCCGCGGGCGACCATGTGATCATCATGGCGTATGCGTCTATGAGCGACGAAGAGGCCATCGCGCACCGGCCCAAGGTGGTGCTGGTCGGCGAGGGCAACACCATCAAACGGGCGATGCGCTACGGCGATGCGCGCTGAGGTATCATCTCAATAGATTGGGGAGACTTCCGAAGTCTTATGGACTGTCGCAGACTTCGGAAGTCACGACCCCGGTTTTTTGAGATGATACGCGCTGAGCAGTAGAATCTGGTTGACAGCCGCGATCAAGAGGGTTATACTCACTGGGCCGTCACCCCCGACCATCGATCATCCGCCGTTGGAACTCTCCTGCTGGGAGCCTAGAAAGGCCGATACCCCATGAAAACACTCATCGTCATCGTGGCCGCGGCAGCACTGCTGGGCCTGGCAAGCTGTGGCAACCAGACGCCCGAAGAAGCAACCGCGAACTTCTGCGCCAGCCTGCAAGCCTTCGACGATTCCGTACAGTCGTTGCAGCAGATCACTGCCAGCAACACCATGGGTGAGCTGAAGCAGGCGCGCAACGCCGTTGCCGACGCCTGGAAGCAGGTCACCCGTTCGGCCAAACAACTGAGCGAGGCCAGAATCGACAGCATCGACGATGCTTGGACCAGTCTGGAGCGCACGATCCGTTCGATCTCGCAGCGGGACACCATCGCCGACGCCGCGGCCGAGGTCAGCGCCGGCGCTGCGCAGGTGCGAGTGGCCGTTGCGAGCGTCGGCAGTGTGTCCTGTCCCGATCTGAATCTGGGCGGCGCCGTCAGCCCGCTCGCCGCGGCCGAGGCCGTTTCAACGACGACGCCAGCGGCGGCGCTGGTGGCCGACCAGGGAGCGGCCGGCGCCTATACAGGTCAGATGCCATCCACCAACGGCAGCCAGGAAACCATGACTCTGAGCCTCCACCCCAACGGCGAGGCGTCGCTGGTTTTCAGCCCGGCCAACGCCGCGGAAGGCGCCGAACAGGCCGCCGCCGAGCGGATCTTGCTGGGAACCTGGCTCGAAAGCGCCGACCAGCAGGTGAGCGTGACGCTGGATCATCTGCAGGACGGCAACGAGCTGGCCATTGCCGAGACCTTCACTTTCCAGCGGCAAGATGGCCAGCTCGTGGCTCTGGAATACAACAAAGAGGTCTATGGCCCGTCCGGGTTCTCGCTGCACGCGTCGGCGCAGGCAGCCGCGCCCCCGGCCGAGGGTGGTGTGAGTCCTGAGGCCGTCGGCGCTGGGGCGGCTGTCACCTCAGCCATCACCGCCACCACCGGTGGTGCGCCGGCCGCTGCTGGCGCTGCATCGGCGGCCGGACTGGTTGGGCCAACCTGGCAGCTCCAGCGGATGCAGCAGGGCGCCGCAGTTACCACGGTGCCGGACCCAAGCCTGTACACGCTCACCCTGTCTGACGACGGGACGGCCAATGCCACGGCGGCGTGCAGCCTGGGCGCAGGCGTCTACCAGGTCAGCGGCAGCAGCATCGGCATCCAGATCGATTGGAGCGCCGCATCCTGTCAGCAGCCGGCGCTGGACCGCCAGTTTGCCACCTATCTCAGCTACGCCAACGCGTTTGTGCTGGAGGGCGGTTCGCTGGTGGTCTATTTCAACAACAGCGCGGGCCAGATGATCTTCGCCCCAGGGCCGTAGGGGCTGATGAACGCCGGCTAGCTGGCTAGCTCGGCCAGCTGGCCGGCGATCGCCTCCTGCAACTGCGCCAGCAGGTCGAGATAGCTCTGCGCCGGCGCGATAGACTGGATCTCCTTCAGGAGAAAGGTGGTCCAGAACAGCCACTCGGCGTCGGGCTTCTGAACCAGCAGCTCGGACGCAGTCTGCAGCATCTCGGTAAGGACGTGGTCGTAGGGTTGGTTGGTCATCGACAGACACTCCTGTGAATGGGCGGTGTAGTGAGACGCTCTAGCTCTTCTTGAGCAGATCGCGGATCTCGGTGAGCAGCTTGGCCTCGTCAGACGGCCCAGGGGGCGGTGCGGCGGCCTCTTCCTTCTTCGACCGCTCCTGCATCTTGTTGATGCTGCGCACCATGAAGAAGAGCACCAGGGCAATCAGGATGAAGTTGATGATCGCCTGGATGAACAGACCATAGGCCACGGTCGCCTCGCCTACCTGGATCGTCAGCGTCGTGAAGTCGACGCCCCCGAGGAGCACGCCGATCACCGGCATGATGATGTCGTTGGTCAGCGACGTGACGATGGCGGTGAACGCGCCGCCCAAAATGACGGCGACAGCCAGGTCGATCACATTGCCCTTGGCGACGAACTTGCGGAACTCAGCAAACATAACAGAACTCCTTTCCCTGCCAATGGATACACAGCACAGGCGCTGCCTTGCTGGTCGAACGGCGGCCGCCAGCGCCGCCAAATCGCCCGCCAATTGTACAGGAAAACCGCCTGTGGGGCGAATCGCCGACGCCGTCAGTGGAAAAATGCACACAACTGCTCAGTCCAAGACTTCGGCAGTCGCCGCAGCCAGGCCAGGTTCAACCCTGACGCGGCGACTTCCGAAGTCTGTCGGTCACAACCTCTGCTGAACATGACTGATCCACCCATGACCCAAACCAACTTCGCCGCGGCGCCGGCCCCCCAGCCGGTTGGCCCGCCCATCCTGGCCCTGGTCGCCGACCTGCTGTTCGCCACCCGCATCGCGGATGTGATCCGCCAGCAAGGGGGCGCGCCGGTGTTGGCCGCCACTGCAGAGGAATTTCGGCAGGGACTGGAGCGCTGGCCGGCCCTGATTCTGTTGGACCTGCACGCCGTCCCCCTGACAGAGGCGTTGCCGGAGGTGCGGCGCCTCAAGATGCTGCCCCAGACCCGCTCGATTCCCCTCTACGCCTTCGGCAGCCACGTGGACGCCGACGCGCTCAAGGCCGCGCGCCAGGCCGGCTGCGACCATGTCTGGGCCCGCTCGCGCTTCGTCAAAGAGCTGCCGCAGGTGGTGGCCGCGGCCATCGACCCGCCGGCTGTCTACCTGACCGGCTGGGATGATCGCCCCTCGCCAGCCTTCTTGCAGGGGGTGGCGCTGTTCAACGCGGGGGAATACTACCAACAGCACGACGTTTTCGAACAGCAGTGGATGGAGGACCCGCGGCCGATCCGCGAGCTCTATCAGGGAGTCCTGCAGATCGGCGTCGCGCTGCACCAGGTGGAGCAGGGCAACTACCGCGGCGCGGTCAAGATGCTGCGCCGCGGCCTGCTCCGTCTGCGCACCCTGCCCCCGGTCTGCCAGACGCTGGACGTGGCCGCGCTGCGCCGCGACGCGCGCAGCCTGCACGATCAGTTGATCGATCTCGGCCCGGCGCGCATGGGCCAGCTTCTGCCCGCGCGGCTGCACGCGCTGACGCTGCGGCTGGTGGAATAATAGCTGCAGCTTACAGGGATCTGGAGTAGACAAGTAGACAAGTAGACAAGTAGGCAAGGACTGGTGGAGCAACAGCTGCAGCGCACAGGGATCTGGGGCGTGATCTCGAAACGAGCATCGACATGATAGCAAGACGATAGTCGAACGATAGCTCACGCCAGCGATATCGTGCTATACTGGGTGTAGGTGGTTCAGATATCCGCCCCCCTTTTGCCAGCTCCTCGCTGCTGGCGCCTACACCTACGGAGAGGATACCATGTCAGCTAAACGTCTCGCCATCGCCTTGATCCTGTTCGCAGCGTTGGTCTTGCCGTCCGGCGCGCCGCCAGTGCAGGCGCAGCCGCCGGCGCCCACGTCGCCAGCGGGCGGTCCCTGGCTATCGTCCGCGGCCGAGCTCACGCCGCCAGGCCCTGATCAGACATGGCCTGCCTCGCGCCTGGAGGCAACGCCGCCTGAAGCGTTCCAAGCCCCCAACGGCGATTGGATCATGCCGGCCGGGGCCGGCGAGGGATTCCTACCCGTCCCGCTCGGCGCGGCCATCCAACCGACGGGCGGACCCGATGATTTCGGCTATACCTTCGCCTCCACGCCGCTCAACTGGATCGACGCCAGCGGCGGGACCAACACCGGCATCAGCGCCTCGATTGTCAGCGCTGGGCCCATCGACATCGGCTTTCCCTTCAAGTATTACGAGAACAGCTACAGCCAGCTCTGGGTCTCGCGCCATGGCTTTCTGGCATTCAACGACCGCTATCTATACAAAAGCCAGTCACAGGTTCCCAGCGCCGCATGGCCCGACGATGTGATTGCACCGCACTGGATTCCATCCTACGATTCCCCCGGCTACGTGCGCTACCTGCGCGGCGGCGCTGCACCCAACCGCTGGTTCGTGATGGAGTGGAACCGCCAGCGCAGCACTGTGCAGAATCCGGGCAGCGAATTCACGTTTCAGGCCGTTCTGCACGAGAACGGAGACATTCTCTTTCAATATCGAACCATGCACATCTCAGGCGGCTACTTCTGCATGGCCTCAGGGATCGAGGACTCCACCGGCGCCGATGGTCTCTCCATCACAAACTTCTGTTCTCCAGTCGCCAGCAACCAGGCCGTGCGCATCACGCGGCCAGCGCCGGCCGCGCGCGTGCGCATCTTTCCGCAGCACTACGGCGCTTTCTTCTATCCCGGTGAGACCACCACCACCCGCATTCCGATCCGCAACATCGGCGAGCTGGGCGTCGACACCTACAACATCACGGTGGCCTCGTCGTGGCTGGCGTCGTTGACACATGAAGACGGGGTGACACCCTTGACCGACACCGACGGCGATGGAACCATCGACACAGGCCCGGTGGCCCAGGGGGCGACGAAGAGCGTTGTCCTCAAGATCTGGACGGCGGCAACCGCCCAGGTGGGCAACACGAATACTACCACCCTGACCGCGCGCTCCACGCGCAACAGCAACGTGCAGCGGACCGCCACATCGCGCATCGCCGTGCCAGCCCCCTTCGTCCAGGTCTACCGCGATGCCGTCGACAACGCCATGAGCATGCAGCTCGTCAAGCCTCAATCCCAGGCGGTGCGCAAAGCCACCAGCGGTTGGCATTGGGGGGCCAATGTAACTGTCGCTGAGCTGCCCAACCACAATCTGATCTATGTGTGGAGCAAGGGTCGCTGCCTCGATAAGAGCTGCACTCGTTTCGTCAGTGAGATTGAGTATACCATCCTCAACCCCTACGGCGAGATCGTGCGTCCCGTCGCCAGGTTAATCGATCACTCAGGCGCGACGTTCGACACGTACGACTATCCTTCGGGTGTGGCTGCTACTCCCGACGGCCGGATAGGTGTGGTATGGTATCGCTATCTGTGGAACTCCAGCACCGGCCAGTCCAACTATAATGTCCACTGGGCGATTCTGGACGCCACCGGCGCTCTGGCGGTTGGCCCAACGAATCTGACAAACAACACGGTGTGGGGCGCAGGGTCAGATCTAAACGTGCCAAGATTCTCCAATCCACGGATCGCGGATACCGGGAATTATCGCTTCGTTGTAGCGTGGCAACGGGAGCACCAAGAAAGCGCAGGCTTGGCTGGCGACATCTGGTATGCCGTGATCAGCAATGCGGGCGATGTAGTGCGCAGCCCCAGCAGGCTGACTAATGGCAGCGCCGGATCCTCCGCGCATCGTATGCCCGTGCTGGCGTCTCTGACGGCGAATCGCACATTTCTCTCCTGGATAACGCGTAGAAATGGCAACGATGATGTCTATTTTGCCGTACTTAACAGCGAGGGTGGTTTGGTCCAGGGTGCTACCGATCTCTCCGTGGACGAAACCGTCAGCGACGGGGGAAACTACGACGCCGCGCAGCTTTCAGATGGCAAGATTCTGGCAGTTTGGGAAGCCTGGGGATGCTTCCCTGGTGAATGGACACCCCGCATTCGCTATGTTCTGCTAGACAGCGCATACAACCGGATCGGGACGCCGAAGTGCCTTGAAAGATCTGAGGCAGCGACCACTGGCGATGCATCTGTGTCGGTGGCTCAGGGACCCGGCGGTCTTGCCGTGCTGACATGGATGGATCAGGACTTAGATACTCGACGTAACCTGTACTACGCCCTGGTCAACTCCAACGGCGTCGTGGTCACGCCAGCCACCATCTTCCAGACCAGCAGGGCCATGCAGCCCTCTATCTACACCAGCTCCAATGGCAACACCACCTACAGTTGGATCCCGCCGAATGGGGTAGACAGCATGCTGTCAGTCGCACCGGTGTCCGCATATGCAACACCCAACGGCATGGCGACGCCCATCGGAGTCACGTTGAAAGGCCGCGGCGGCCTGCCAGCCACCTCGGTGCGGCTGGTCGCGACGCTGGATCCCCGCCTGCGCTATTTCGGCGACACCTCGGGCATTGCGCCCACTGTTAGCGGCCAGACCGTGACCTGGACCTTGCCCAACCTGCGGCTGTTCGATATCCGCCAGTTCCAGATCTACCTCGAGGCCACAGGAGGCGCTCTGGGCGACCGGTTGCCGGTAGCGCTGCAGCTCACGTCGGCCGAGGCTGACCTGACGCCGGCCGACAACCAGGCCACGGTCCAGGTCTGGCTCAGCCAATCCACCTACCTGCCCCTGCTGATTCGCCAATAGCGCCGCGGCGCTCCAACGATCCTCGCGACCGGCCTGCTCTGCCAGCAGGCCGGTCGTGTTGTGTTGTACCCAGCGCGTTTAGACACGCCTTCAGAAATCAGCTATAATCAGGCGCGCTGGCGGTCAGGCCGCCAGCGCCCGGCAGCATCCAGGCGCCGATTCGTCGGCTAGCAAGGCAGCGTTCCATGTATCAATCACCCACCGGCATCCACGACATCCTGCCCGAGGAATGGCCCTATTGGCGGCACGTGCTGGCTACGGCCGAGCGGCTGGCTGGCCTGTATGGCTTCGAGCGCATCGATACGCCGATCCTTGAGCATACCGAGGTGTTCGAGCGCGGGGTGGGCGAGGGCGCAGCCGTGGCGCTGGACAAGGAGATGTATACCTTTGTCGACAAAGGGGGCGACAGCCTGACCCTGCGGCCGGAGTTCACGGCTGGCCTGATGCGCGCCTACTTGCAGCACGGCATGCGGGTGCGCCCCCAGCCGGTCAAGCTCTACACCATCGGTCCCATCTTTCGCCAGGAGCGCCCCCAGGCTGGCCGCTATCGCCAGCATACCCAGTGGAATGTCGAGGTCGTCGGCGAGATCGACCCCGCGGTGGACTTTGAGGTGATGTCTATCGCCTGGAGCCTGTTCAGCGAGCTGGGCTTCCGCGGCCTGGCCTTCCAGGTCAACTCCATCGGCTGTTCCAACCCAGCCTGCCGGCCGCGCCATCTGGCCGCGCTGGTGGATTATTTCTCGGCCCACCGGGAGCAGCTCAACGCGGTGGATCGGCGGCGGCTGGAGGTCAACCCGCTGCGTCTGCTGGACTCCAAAGAGGCGACCAGCCAGCCGCTGCTGAACGCCGCGCCGGCCAGCATCGACTATCTGTGCGACGAATGTCGCGACCACTTCGCGACCTTGCGGCGCTATCTCGACCAGGCGGGCATGGCCTACACCGTCAACACCCGCCTGGTGCGCGGCTTCGACTACTACACCAAGACCGTGTTCGAGGTCTGGGCCGAGGGGATCGGCGCGCAGGCCGCGGTGTGCGGCGGCGGCCGCTACGATGGGCTGATCGAGCTGTTGGGCGGGCCGCCCACGCCCGGCATCGGCTTCGGCAGCGGCGTCGAGCGGCTGATCGCCACCCTCAGGGAGCAGGGGGTCCAGCCTCCAGCGCTGCCCAAGCCCACGGTGCAGGTCGTCCTGGTCGGCAAGGATGAGTTGCGCCAGCAGCTCAAGGAGGCTGGGCTGGCGCTGGTGCGCGAGCTGCGCCAGGCCGGCGTAGGCGCGCTCTTCTCCTTCGGCGAGGGCAGTCTCAAGAGCCAACTGCGCGCCGCCAACAAGGCCGGCGTGATCCACGCCGTCATCGTCGGCGAGGGCGAGCTGACCAGCGGCCAATGGACCCTGCGCAGCATGGCCGATAGCAGCCAACAAACCATCCCCCGCGCCGATCTGGTCGCCTGGCTGGCCGCGGGGAACGGTGATCGGTGATCAGTGATCGGTGACCGGTGATCGGTGATCAGTGATCGGTGATCGGTGACTTCTGCCTTCTGCCTTCTGCCTTCTGCCCCATCCATGTCCCCCAACACCTCCCGCCCCATGCGCTGCATCGGCATCTTACACCATCCGCGCAAGCCTGAGTCTGTGGCGCTGGCCAGCCAGATGGCTGAGCTGGTCCAGGCCCGCGGCTGCACGGCCTGGCTGGACTCGGCCTGGGACGAGAGCGGCATCACCGACCGGCTGAACACGCCGCCAAGGTTGGACCTGCTGATCACTCTGGGCGGCGATGGCACCATCCTGCGCGCCGCGCGCGTGGGCGCTTCGCACGGCATCCCGATCCTGGGGGTCAAGATGGGCCGCCTGGGTTTTTTGGCCGAGGTGGAGCCCGACAACTGGCACGAGCCGCTGGATCTGGTGCTGGCCGGGCAGTATTGGCTGGAGCGCCGGTTGATGTTGGATGTGCTGTTGCGCCGCAACGGTGTGGCGGTGGATGAGAGCGGCCGGGAGCTGCGCTTTCAGGCCTTGAACGAGGCCGTGGTCAGCCGCGGCCGGCTGGCGCGCATCGTGCGCGTCTCCACCTGGATCGACGGCGATTTCCTGACCACCTACGCGGCCGACGGCGTGATCGTGGCCACCGCCACCGGCTCGACGGGCTATGCCCTGGCCGCGGGCGGCCCGATCCTGCCGCCGGAGCTGCGCAACATCCTGGTGGCCCCCATCGCGCCGCATCTGAGCCTGGATCGCGGCCTTGTGCTGGCAGAGGGCGCGGTGGTGCGGCTGGAGATGGCGTCCGACCACCAGGTCATCCTCAGCGTCGATGGCCAATTCGATGTGGAGGTCCACGACGGCGACACGGTGGAGGTCACGGCCAGCGACACCTCAGCCAATTTCGTGCGCGTGCGCCGGCCAGCCTACTTCTATCGCAACCTGATGCAGCGGCTGAAGTGGAATTTGTAGGGTGTGGTAGAGTGGTAGATTGGTAGATTGGTAAGTTGGTAGAGTGGTAGCATGTGCGCGGGTTGAGTATCCCGTGGGTTGAGTAGCCGTCTGCGGCGTATCGAAACCCGTCTGCGGCGTAGCGAAATCTGTCTGCGGCGTAGCGAAATCTGTCTGCGGCGTATCGAAACCCGTCTGCGGCGTATCGAAACTTGTCTGCGGCGTAGCGAAACCCGTCTGCGGGTGTCAACTCAATAAACCGGGGTCGAGACTTCCGAAGTCTGCGCAGGTTTGTTCAAAACGGGTTCACAGTCCATAAGACTTCGGAAGTCTGCCCCAATCTATTGAGATGATACGTCTGCGGCGTAGCGAAATCCAGAGCCTGTCACGTTGCTAACGTGACCTACGGAGTTAACGACTTGGAAGAACCGACTTTGACCTTGAGTGAGCTGCTGACTGAAGCCGCGGCCGCGGCCAGCCCCAGCCAGGCCGTGCTGTTGCCTGGCGAGCGCTCGGTGGCCCGCCGGAACAGCCGCTCCG
>JAJTXO010000790.1 GCA_021463315.1 Caldilineales bacterium
TCGATCAGCGCGGGCGCGGCGGCCGGGTCGCCCCAGTTGCCCAGCGCCACGCAGACATTGCGCAGCAGCCCGCGCCGTTTCGCGCGCAGCACCGGCGACTTGCGGAAGCGCTGCCGAAAGCCGGCCTCGTCCAGCGCCAGCAGATCCAGCAGCCGCGGCGCGACCACCTCGGGCCGGGCCTGCAACGCGGCCAGCCGCGCCGGCCGGGCAAAACGCCGGTTGTAGGGGCAAACCTCCTGGCACAGGTCGCAGCCGAAGATCCAGTTGCCCATCTGGGGCCGCAGCTCGTGCGGGATCGA
This sequence comes from Caldilineales bacterium, assembly GCA_021463315.1. GTDB lineage: Bacteria > Chloroflexota > Anaerolineae > JAAEKA01 > JAAEKA01 > JAAEKA01. The sequence continues at coordinate 300 of JAJTXO010000790.1, forward strand.
GCCGCGCAGCTCGATGGTCAGATAGCTGATGCAGCGCCGGCCGTCCAACAGATGCGGCGCGGCGAAGGCGTGGGTGGGGCACACATCCAGGCAGCGGGTGCAGGCGCCGCAGGTCTGCGCCGGCGCGCGGGCCTCCTGGCGTTCCCCGCCGGCCAGCAGGCTGAACGGCGCGATCTCCTCCGGCGTCAACAGCATGGCCAGAAAGGTCCAGGAACCCAGCCGCGGCGCGATCAGGCAGGCATTCTTGCCGATGAAGCCCAGACCCGCCTCCTGCGCCCAACTGCGCTCCAGCACCGGCCCCGCGTCGACATAGGCCCGGCCCAGCGTCGTGCGACCGCTGGCCGCGCGGATGGCGGCGTCCAACTGAAAGAGCAGCGGCTTGATCGCCTCGTGGTAGTCGTCGCCCCAGGCGTAGGCCGCGATCTGCCCGCGGCTGGGATCGTTGCGCAGCGCGGCCGGCAGCTCCTGGCTGTGATAGCTGGCGCCCAGCACGATGGCTGTGCGCGCTTCGGGCAGAAGCAGGCGCAGGTCGGCACGCTCCGCCATGCGACGCGCCAGATAGGCCATCTCGCCGTCGTAGCCGGCCGCCAGCCACTGCTGAAAGCGGGCGAAATCGGCGCTGGGCCCAGCCGGCGTCGCGCCCACCAGGTCGAAGCCCAGATCAACGGCCGCGTGGGCCACCAGCTCGGCCAGCTCTGCGGGGCGGACGGGCTGTTCAACTTGAGTCATCGGGCGTCTGCTCCCAAACAAACAGGCCGCTTGTCGTCGATGCGAGAAGCGGCCTGTAGTAGCTTGGCTGCCCGCGGTTCAGCGGGCGGGGGTTTCGAAGAGAGTCTGAAGCTGCTGCAAGGTAGCCGCGTCCAGTTTGCTGTCTTTGGCGCGCTGACGCAGCAAGGTCTTGAGCTGGTCCGGCTTGACTGCCGGCACGACTGGGTTTTTCAGCTCCAGCTTGACCTGCGGGTTGATGAAGAGGGCCAACGGCTGCACCTCCAGCGCGAGGTCGGGCAGGTGCTGGGCGATGTACTTTTGCAGCTTGGCCGCGTCGCTCTCGGCGTCCAGGCCAGGATTGCCGATCCCTTCGTTGCTGAAGGCCAGCAGGAAACTCATCTTGCTGCCCTTGTGCTTCCACTTCGAGCGCTCGTTGATCACCTCGCCGCCCTGCTCCCGCAGCGCGAAGGTGTAGACGCCGCTGGGGCCGACGAAGACGTAGGGCGCGGGCAGCATCCAGCCGTAGAGCGAATAGCGATCGTCGAAGCCTTTCAGCTCCTTGGCCAGCCGCTCGTCGGGCCGCGGCGGACGGTTGAAGCGCCGCTGGTTGTAGCTGCCAACCTGGGCGGCGATGAAGCCGATGCCCAGGCAGGCAAAACTGGCCAGCACCATGCGGCTGTAGTTGGGGTTGACCGTGCCCACCAACAACTCTTGACCCTGGGCGCCAAAGGCCGGCTCCATGACCAGATCGACGAAGGTGGTGAAGGAGGGGCTGCCCTCCGGCAAGCTTAAGCGTGTGATGGCCGCGGCCGGCCATTGGGGATTTACGTCGACCCAGGTGCGGTTGGCCGTCGAGAAGAGCTCAGCCAGGGTGGCCATGTCCAGCCCCCCCGCGCCGATCCAACTGTTCTGCGGGTTGACGATGACCACCACCGCGCCGGAGGCGTCCACCAGGGGATAGGTTCCCGCGTCGATGGTCTCCTGGCTGGGCGTCACGCCGTCGATGGGGATCACAGTCACAGGATCAGCGGCAAGCTGCAGATCGTCGAAGCCCATGAAGCCGACCGCGTTGCGGTTGCGAGAGACCTCACGCGCCAGGGCGGCGGGGTCCGATGCGTAGCGCAGAAAGACGCCCGGCGAGGTGCGGATGGTGATGAAGAGGCCCAGCGCCAGCACCGCCAGCCCGGCCCAGCTCACGTACTGGCCGATCTTGGCCCGGCGTTTGATGTATG
>JAJTXO010000791.1 GCA_021463315.1 Caldilineales bacterium
ATGCGGCGTGCGCCGCGGCCCAGAGCGTTGACCGCGGCAAACTGGGTCAGACCGATCAACGTGCGCACCAGGCCCCCGCTGGCCTCGATCAGCGCCGTGGTCGCGTCCTCTGTGGCCATCATCGGGTGCATGCGGCGAAGGAGGATCTGTTGCATCAAGGCCCAGCCCTGCTCGTTGCGCGTGCCATCGCGGCGACGCAGGCCGATGTTGGGCAGCAACACCCGCTGGCCGTATTGCTCTCTATGCTGCTTGAACTCCCGGTCGTACCACAGCGCGATGTTGAAGGTGTAGATCACAGACGACTCGAACGAGCGCAGGGTTGTGGCATTGCCGAAGAAGAGCTGGCGAGCGCGCACGGGGTCGGGCTTGTCCGTGTCGTCGAACACCAGCACCACCGGCCGACCAGTGGCGACGCGGATGAAAGCCGCCAGCTCGTTGACGCGCTCGAAGACCTCCGACAGGCGGTCTTGCATCCGTTCGCGGATCTGTTCGCGGCTGGCGGCTTCCGTCTTGTACTTGGTCTCGAACTCGAAGACCAGGGCTTTGACCTTGACGCCCAAATCCGGCCCCTCCGCCGGCTCGCGGTAGGGCAGCTTGCCGAAGATCCGGTCGCGCACGAACTCGGACATGCTCTGCCAGAGCTCGCTCAGCCGCTGGGCTGGCGCGCGTTCGACCACTTGCTGGTCGGTGGCGGCGCGGAACAGCGCCATGGCGGCGATCAACACCACGTCGACGGCCGTCAGGTCGGTCGGCTGCACGATGGAACTGGTGGATACCTTGGCGACAAAGAAGCTGCGCTCCAGGTCCTGGCACAGCCGGTTCAATTCCGTGGACTTGCCGCTGCCTGAGTGGCCGGTGAACAACAGCTTGATCGTCTGGCCGTGCTCCAGGTCGTTGACCCGCAACAGCGTGGCCATGTTCTGGCGCGCCGGGCTGCCGCGGTCGACGTAGAAACGCAGATACTCGTCGTCCAGCGCTCTTTGCGGGTTGAAAAGGAAGATGACATCTTCCAGGTTGCCGGCCGGTTGCAGCTCGGCGTTCTTTCCCCAAGAGGCGGTATCCGCAGAGAAATCTGGGGCCATCTTATCCTCGCAACAGTCAGACGGTGGCAAGTCCACCGAGAAAGCGGGCAACCGTTTCGGCTGTGGCGTTAGTATACCACAACCCGACCCGCGTGTCATATGCGCTGATCCATCCCCAGCAACTCCAGCTATGAGCTCTATCGTAATCTCAGCAAGACTTCGGAAGTCTCTGCGGTGACTTCCGAAGTCTTTCGTATCTGGAATCGCTGGCGAAGCTGCTGCCTGATTGCACAACTCCCCCGCCGCGTGGTAGAATGGGGGCCGCTATGAACCGAGTAGTAACCCAGCGCGCAGCTCTTGCGAGATCAAACAGGAAAAACTATGCAGACGGTTGTCATCACTGGCGTTAGCGGCTATTGGGGACGACGGGTGGCGCAGCGCTTGCTGGCCATGCCCGATGTGCGCGTCCTGGGCGTGGATCGCCGGCCGCCCGCGCAGCCGCCGGACGGGCTGGATTTCGTCAAGGCCGACATCCGCAACCCGCTGCTGGTCGATCTGCTGCGGGCCGAGCAGGTGGATACCCTGCTGCACTTGGCCTGGCGCCAGCGGCAATGGCGGCGCGAGGAGGACTTCGAGAGCAACGTCCTGGGGACCATGCACCTGTTCGGCGCCTGCGTGGATGCGGGGGTGCGCCAGGTGGTGTGGCGCAGCACCACCGCGGTCTACGGCGCCCAGGCCGAGAACGCGCTCTATCTGCCCGAGAGCACGCCGCTGGCTGCCCGCGCCGCCTACGCCTACGTGCGCGACGCGCTGGAGGTGGAGCGTTTCGTCGCTACCTTTGCCGCCGAGTACCCTCAAACCCGCTTCGCCACGCTGCGTCTGGCCAACGTGATCGGCGTCGATGTCGACTCGCCGCTGAGCCGTCTGCTGCGCCAGCCGGTCTGGCCCGATCTGCTGGGCTTCGATCCGCTGCTGCAGGTGATCGACGTGGACGATGCGGTGGCTGCCCTGGCCTATGCTGCATCTCATCCGCTGGCTGGCCCGGTCAACGTGGCCGCGCCGGGCATCCTCTCCCTCGGCCAGTTGGCCGGCCGGCTGGGCCGCCCCACCCTGCCGATCCTGCACTGGCTGCTCTATTGGGGCTGGCCGCTGCTGAGCAGCCTGCCCGCGGGCCGCGATCTGCTGGCCTGGCTGCCATTGGCTGGTGGGACTGT
>JAJTXO010000792.1 GCA_021463315.1 Caldilineales bacterium
TCGGAAGTCGCCGCATCGCGTCATCTCAAAAAACCGGGGTCGAGACTTCCGAAGTCTGTGAGATGATACTCCAGAAAACCTTGAAGGTCGGCGGGCGCATGGGCTCAATCTTGTCATCGGGCGTGCTCCGTGGTACTATCGCCTCATGGCTCAAGACCTCTCTCAGTTGCGGCAAGATCGGCGCGTGGCGGTGGGTATCTTCTTCCTGGCGCTGGCCGTCTACCTGGTGACCTTCCTGGGGGCGCCCAAAAGCCCCGACGAACGCGCGCTGTTCAGCGGCATCGACAGCCTGATCAAACGCGGCAACTTCCAGGTCAACCAGATCTACTGGGACTACAGCAACGTGGCCATGGAGACCACCGGCGGCGAGATGGTCCCCAACTACGAGCCGGCGCAGATGATCCTGGCCATCCCCTTCTACCTGTGGGGGCGCAGCCTGGGCGCGGCGCTGCAAGGGGTGATGGCCTTCAACGCCGTGGTCACGGCCGCCTCGGTGGCGCTGCTCTATCTCTGCTTCCTGGAGCTGGGCTATCGCCGCCGCACCGCGACGCTGGGCGCGCTGGTCTACGCCTTCGCCACGCTGGCCTGGCCCTACAGCCGGGTCTTCTTCCGCGAGCCGCTGACCGTGCTGGCCTATCTGGTGGCGGTCTATGCCCTGCTGCGCTATCGGGCGCCGGCGCCGCGGCGGCTGCTCTGGCCGGCGCTGGCGGGCGCGGCCGCGGGCCTGGCCTTCGTCACCAAGCAGATCAGCGTAGCCGCGTTCCCCTCGCTGCTGTTGCTGGCCCTGGCCTATGAATGGCGCCGGCCAGCCGATGCCGGATCAGGGCGCAGCCGGCGGCAGATGCGGCTGCGCGTCCTGCTGGCCGCGGCGCTGCCCCTGGCCGCCATCGTCCTGCTGGGCCAGCTCTACCAGTGGACGACGTTGAGCGGCGTCGAGACCTTCGCCCGCAACATCGTCGATTTCACCACCAACCCGCAGCTTTCCAGCTCGCTGCCGGAGCGGATGCTGCGCGGCGGGCTGGGCCTGACCGTCAGCCCCTTCCGCGGCATCTTCTGGTATTCATCCGTGTTGCTGCTGGGCCTCCTGGGCGCGCTGCCCTTCATCCGCCGCCAGCGTTGGGAGGGGATCGCCTTCCTGCTGCTGATCGCCGCCCACATCCTGGGCTACAGCCGCTATCTCTACTGGTCGGGCGGGGTGGCCTGGGGGGCGCGCTACATGCTGCCCATCATCCCCTTCCTCCTCCTCCTGGCCGCCCCCATCTTCGCCTGGCTGATCAAAGACCCTACGCCTCCATCCACCACCCCTCCTTCCCAGGTTCCGAGTTCCGGCCTCCGGGTTACGAGTTACGTGTTACGAGTGTCCGCCTGGCTCCTCATCGCCTGGAGCAGCTTCGTCGCCCTGCTCGGCATCCTCTTCGACTGGCGGGCGTGGGAGCTGCCCTTCTTGCTGGAGCAGGCCAAGGTGTGGGGCGGCATCGGCGAGGCCATCGACGCCTACTATCTGAACCCGCTCCAGTCGCCGGTGGTGGGGCATATCCGCCTGCTGTTGGCCGGGGGCGCGCCGCTGGACTTCGCCTGGATGCAGCAGCGGGCCGCGGGCCAGTCGGCCTTCGTGCCGCAGGGTCTGCTGCTCTCGCTGGCGCTGGTGGGGCTGGCGCTGGCCGCGCTGGTCTGGGTCTGGCGCCGGCCGGCGCGGGCCGGTCTGGCTGCGCTGCTGATGACGGCCGCCAGCGTCGCGGTCGCCTCGGGGCTGCTGCTGATCTATCGCCAGGGCGACGCCCGCTTCGACGCCTACGATGTGGACCGCTTTCTGAAGCCGATCATGGCGCGGCTGGAGGAGAGCTCCTGCGGCTGGCAGGGCTGCGACCAGGTGGCGCTGGTCAACGATCCGGCGCTGACCGACTATTTTCTGAACTACATGGCCGCGCCGCTGGTCTGGTATGGCCTCGACTATGCGCCGCTGAACGAGCGGCTGATGGAGCGGCTGATCGAGCGCTATGGCCGCATCTGGCTGGTGCGCGACCGCAGCGCCGCGGCCGACGACGCCGAGGGCCGCCGCGCGGTGGAGCGCTGGCTGGTGGAGCATGCCTACAAGCTGGATGAGCAGCAGATCGACAACTGGGCGCGGCTGGTGCAGTTTTCGGCCGCCGGCCAGCCGGTGGAGGTGATCGAGGCTGAGCAGACCCTGGGCGATATGACGTTAGCCCGGGCCGAGCTGGCCATCGAGCAGCAGC
>JAJTXO010000793.1 GCA_021463315.1 Caldilineales bacterium
CCCCACTCCCCACCCCCGGAGTTCGCCATGCCCACCTACATCCTGCTCAGCACCCTCACCGACGAAGGGGCTGCCACGCTCAAGTACAAGCCCGACCGGCTCAAAGAGGTCAACGAGGAGCTCAGGGCGCTGGGCGCGGAGGTCACCGCGCAATATGCCACCCTGGGCCCCTACGACTTCGTCAACATCGTCGAGGCGCCCGACAACGCCGCGATCGCTCGCATCTCCATTGAACTCTCCTCGCGCGGCAGCGTGCGCATGTTGACTCTGCCGGCCGTGCCCATCGATGACTTCATCGAAAGCCTGAAGTAGCCGCCAGCCATGTCCATCCGGGTTGCCAACGGCCATGCCGGCCAGCCGGCCAGTTCCCCCAGCGCGCCCGCGCCCAGCGTGGAGCGTATGGCCCTGATCGGCCCTGCCCAGCCGCGCGCCGATGTTCAGGTGCGCTTCCCTACCGGCGAGATTCTGCAAGGGCCGCCGGGAACGACGCTGGAGGAGTTCGCCTGCGTCGCCAACACCGACCCTGCCCAGCCCATTGTGGCCGCTCTGGTCGAGGGGGAGCTGCAGGAGCTGAGCCTGCCGGTCTATCGCGATCTGGAAGTGTCCTGGGTGGACATGAGCTCGCAGGACGGCATGCGCATCTACCGGCGCTCGCTGACCTGCCTGCTGGCCACGGCCGTGAGCGAGCTGCACCCCGGCGTGCGCGTCTATGTCGACTATTCCATGACCTATGGCGGCCTCTTTTGCCACCTGGGCCGGCCGACCCCGCTGACGCCCGCGGAGTTGGCCGCGCTGGAGGCGCGCATGCATGCGCTGGTCGACGCCGATCTGCCCATTCAACGGCTGGAGCTCCCCATCGAACAGGCCATTGCCGAGTTTCAGGGGCGCGGCGACCAGGAGAAGGCCAGCCTGCTGGCGGCGGCTGCGGCCAGCGGCAAGCGTGAGGTGGCCATCTACCAGCTCAATGCCTATCGCAACCATTTTCACGGCTACATGACCCCCAACGCCGGCTATCTGCGCTGGTTCTCCTTGATCCCTTACCCCCCCGGCTTCGTGCTGCACTATCCCCGCCGCCAGAGCCCAACGCAGCTCGGCCCCTTCCAGGACGTACCGCGGCTGGGCCAGGTCTTCCAGGAGTACCGCGACTGGCTGCGACGCATCGGGGTAGACAACCTGCCCGCGCTCAACCGCACCATCGAGGATGGCCGCATTCGCGAGGTGGTGTTGGTGTCCGAAGCCTTGCACGAACAGCGCATTGCCGCCATCGCCGGCGTCATCGCCCGGCACAGCGACCAAATCGGCGTGGTGCTGATCGCGGGTCCCTCCTCCTCCGGCAAGACCACCTTCGCCCGCCGGCTGGCCGTGCAATTGCTGGCCAACGGCCTGCAGCCGGTGGCGCTGGGGCTGGACAACTGGTTCGTCGACCGCCAGCATACGCCGCGCGACGCGGAGGGCAACCCCGATTTCGAGGCGCTGCAGGCCATCGATCTGGCGCTGTTCAACCAACAACTGAACCAACTGATGGCCGGCCACACCGTGACGCTGCCCCACTTCAACTTCATCACCGGCCAGCGCGAGCCGGGCGAGACGCTGGCCATCACCCCCCAGCACGTGATTCTGATCGAGGGCATCCACGGCCTGAACCCCGACCTGGCGCCGCAGGCGCCGGCCGACCGCATCTTTCGCATCTACATCTCCGCGCTGACGCAGCTCAATCTGGATCGCCACAACCGCGTCTCCACCACCGACACCCGCATGTTGCGGCGCATCGTGCGCGATGCGGCCCGCCGCGGCTACTCCGCGACCGACACCATCGGCCGCTGGCCCAGCGTGCAGCGCGGCGAATGGCAATGGATCTTCCCCTTCCAGGAAAACGCCGACGTGATGTTCAACTCGGCGCTGGCCTACGAGCTGGCCGTGCTGCGGCCGCTGGCCGAGCCGCTGCTGCTGCAAGTGGAGCCGGACACCCCCGAACGGGTCGAGGCGGACCGGCTGCTGAGCCTGTTGCGCTGGTTCACCCCCATCTCCGCGGAGCTGGTCCCCGACAATTCGATTCTGCGGGAGTTCATCGGCGGGTCGATCATGGAGGATTTCACCCCCTGGAAGCGGCGGCAGAATGACAGGGTGACAGGGTGACGGGGTGACAAGGTGACAGGGTGACAAGGTGACAAGGTGACAGGGTGACAGGGTGACAGGGTGACAGGGTACTCTGACCAGCC
>JAJTXO010000794.1 GCA_021463315.1 Caldilineales bacterium
CGCCGGGTCCATCCGGGCGTGACGTCCTTGAGATCGGGCCAGGCTGATCTTCCCGGCGTCTCGCCGGGTACATCCGGGCGTGACGTCCTTGAGATCGGGCCAGGCTGATCTTCCCGGCGTCTCGCCGGGTACATCCGGGCGTGACGCCCTCGAGATCGGGCCAGGCTGATCTTCCCGGCGTCCCGCCGGGTCCATCCGGGCGTGACGCCCTCGAGATCGGGCCAGGCTGATCTCCCCGGCGTCTCGCCGGGTCCATCCGGGCGTGACGTCCTTGAGATCGTGGTCGAACGCGGAGGCGCCATGACACCATCGACCGTCGGTAGCGGCGCTCAGGGAGCGCTGCACCGTTACAAGATGCAGCGCAAGCTGATCTGGCTGCTTTTCTTGTTGCCAGCGCTGTTGATCTACGTGCGCTTCATGGCGCTGCCGCTGTTCAACTCGCTGGCGCTGAGCTTCTATCAGGGGACCGGCCTGACGCCCGAACGCTTCGTGGGGTTCGAGAACTACGTCCAGCTTTTCACCAATCCCATCTGGCGCGACCGTTTCTTCAACGCGCTGGGCAACACGGCCGTCTTCTTCGCTATCCACATGCTGGTGCAGAACACCTTGGGGCTGCTTTTTGCCGTCCTGCTGGCCTCGGGCATCAAGGGCCATGGCCTGCTGCGCACCATCATCTTCCTGCCGGCCACGCTGTCGGTGTTGATCATCGGCTTCCTGTGGCGGCTGATTCTCAACCCGCAGTGGGGCGCGGTCAATCAGTTCCTGAAAGCTGTTGGTCTGGACCGGTTTGCCCTGCCCTGGCTGGGCGATCCCACCTGGGCGCTGATTGTCATCTCCCTGGTGTCGGTCTGGCAGTGGGTGGGCCTGCCTACTATGTTCTTCCTGGCGGGGCTGCTGACCATTCCCGATGAGCTGACCGAGGCGGCGCGCGTCGATGGCGCCTCCTCCTGGCAGACCTTCTGGCATATCAAGTTCCCGCTGTTGCTGCCGGTGATCGGCATGGTGGCGGTGCTGACCTTCGTGGGCAATGTCAACGCCTTCGACATCGTCTACGCCATGGCCGGCGCGCGCGGCGAGCCAGCCTACTCCACCGACCTGCTGGGCACCTTCTTCTATCGCACCGCCATCGCCGGCGAGCATCCGGTGGCCATTCCCAACATGGGCATCGGCGCGGCCGTGGCCACGGTGATGTTCCTGATCCTGATGGTGGGCGTGACGGCCTGGCTGGTGACCACCCAGCGCAAGACGGAGGTGTGAGCCATGAAGAAGCTGAAGCTATCCACGGTAGCGACCTATGGCATCCTGATCGCCTGGAGCCTGGTGGTGTTGTTTCCCCTGTACACCATGGTGATCAACGCGGTCAAGCCCCAGCGCGAGATCTTCCGCAATCCTTTCCTGCCCTATTGGCCGCCGACTTTCGAGGGCTTCCAGACGGTGTGGAACGCCGGCCGCTTCGACCTCTATTTTCGCAACAGCCTTTTCGTGACCATTGTCTCGCTGGCCCTGATCATCCTGCTGGGCTCGCTGGCGGCCTATGCGCTGGCCATGTGGCGCTCCCGTTGGTCCACGGTGATCTATATCTTCTTCATCGCCGGCCTGATGATCCCCATCCGCCTGGGCACCATCAACATCTTCCAGATCATCCAGTCCATGGGGCTGACCGACAGCGTGTTCAGCCTGATCCCGGTCTACATCGCCATGGGGTTGCCGATCTCGGTCTTCGTGCTGACCACCTTTATCCGCGGCCTGCCGGGCGATCTGATCGACGCGGCCCATGTGGACGGCGCGGGCGAGCTGCGCATCTACTGGTCGGTGATCATGCCGTTGATCCGGCCAGCGGTGGCCACCGTGGTGATCTTCAACCTGATTCCGGTCTGGAACGATCTCTGGTTCCCGTTGATCTTCATCCGCGCGGAGGACCAGCGCACGGTGATCCTGGGCGTGTCGCTGCTCTTCGGCCAATATCAGACCAACTGGACCCGCATCCTCTCCGCCCTCTCCATGGCCGCCATCCCGATCTTGATCCTCTACCTGCTGATGTCCAAGCAGTTCATCAAAGGTCTGACCGCGGGCGCGGTGAAGGGCTAGGGGTGGGGGGACGGTGATCGGTGATCCGACCGGAGGACAGAAGTCGGAAGTCGGAAGTCGGAAGTCAGAAGTCAGAAGTCAGAGGTCACCGATCACCGATCACCGATCACCGATTACCGA
>JAJTXO010000795.1 GCA_021463315.1 Caldilineales bacterium
TCACAAACACCCCATACCCGGACAAGCACCCCGCGATTCCGGGTTACGAGTTACGCATTACGCATCAGAGAGACACTCACATGCTACAAGACACCAAACTAGCGTTTATCGGCGCCGGCGTCATGGCCGAGGCGATGATCAAGGGCCTGGTGACGCAGGGGCTGGTCAGCCCAGAGCACATCATCGGTTCAGACCCACACATCGAGCGTGGCCAGGAGCTGCACGTGCGCTACGGCATTCGCTTCACCGCTGACAACCATGAGGCGGCCGATTTCGGCGAGATCGTGGTGCTCAGCGTCAAGCCGCAGGTGCTGCCCCACGTGTTGCCGGGGCTGCGCGGCCACCTGAGCCGCAACTCGCTGATCCTCTCCATCGTGGCCGGCGCACGCATCAGCTCTATCCTCTTCAACACCGGCCACCCGGCCATCGTGCGCTGCATGCCCAACACGCCAGCGCAGGTCGGCAAGGGCATGACCGTCTGGACAGCCACGCCGCAGGTGAACCAACTCAAGCGCCAGCAAGCCAAAGCCATGCTGGCCGCGCTGGGCGACGAGCTGTTCGTCGAGGATGAAGGCTATCTGGACATGGCCACCGCGCTCAGCGGCACCGGCCCGGCCTACGTCTTCCTCTTCATGGAGGCGCTGATCGACGCCGGCGTCCACATGGGCTTCTCGCGCAAGGTGGCTCAACAGTTGGTCATGCAGACCATGGAGGGCGCCGTGGAGATCGCCCGCCAAGCCGACCTGCACCCGGCCGAGCTGCGCAACATGGTCACCTCACCCGGCGGCACCTCAGCCGAGGCGCTCTACGAGCTGGAAAAAGGCGCGCTGCGCACCATCCTCTCCAAGGCCGTGTGGGCCGCCTACCGCAAATCCAAATATCTGGGCGATCTGTCCGAGAAGGAAAGCGCGTAGCCGCCATGGTCAACTATCTGATCCAGTTTCTGACCATTCTGATCACCATCCTGACCTGGGCGATTCTGATCCGCGTCTTGCTCAGTTGGATTCCCAACCTGGATCGCGGCAATCCCCTGGTGCAACTGCTGATCCAGATCACCGATCCCGTCTTGGAGCCGGCGCGGCGCATCATCCCGCCGGTGGGCGGCATGGACCTGTCGCCCATCGTGGTGATCCTGGTCTTGCAGTTCCTGGAGCGGTTGCTGAGGGGCCTGGCTTGAAGGGGGCGCAGCAGCCTCAGCCTGAGGAGACTTCACCATGAGCAAACTGCGCTCCACCATCTGGCTGGCTGCGGCTGGGACGCTGCTGATCAGCGCGTGCAGCGCGCCGGTCGCCCCATCGCCCACCGCCACCGCGGCCGCGCCCGACTCGGCTTTCCAATCGCCCGCGCAGCCTGAGCCAGCGCCCGACACGGCCACGAACGAACGCGCCCTGGCCCAGCCAGCCATCGACGATCTGGCCGGCCGGCTGGGCGCTGCGCCGGAAAGCATCGCCGTGGTCGAGATCAACGAGGTCGACTGGCCCGACGCCAGCCTGGGCTGTCCCGCACCCGGCATGGGCTACGCCCAGGTCATCACTCCAGGAGTGCAGGTGATTCTGGAGAGTGGCGGGCAGACCTACGAGTACCACGGCAAGAGCCTGGACGATCTGTTTTTGTGTGGGGTCGATGGACCAGTACCGCCATTGGAGTGAGCGCGTTGCAGGGCGTCGCCCAATGTCAGGGTACCCGAGGCATGCCTGTGAGGATAAACTGCCATGTACAAACTCAAACCTGTTACACCTGGCGAATTACTAAGCGAGGAATTCCTGAAGCCAATGGGCCTGTCGCAGTATCGCCTTGCCAAGGAAATCGGTGTACCAGCTCAGCGAATCAGTGACATCGTAGCTGGCAAGCGCGCTATTACTGCTGATACTGATCTGCGCCTGTGCCGGTTCTTCAGCCTGTCCAATGGCTACTGGCTGCGGGCTCAGGCGGCCTACGATACAGAGGTGGCAGAAGAGGCGTTGGCTGGGACATTGGCCAAAATCACCCCGTGGCAAGAGTTGCAGCCTCATCTGAGGCAGGCGGTGTAGCAAGCCTCACACGCGGGCATTGCAAGACGACTTACTCTCTGGAGACAACTCAAACGGAATTCAAATGGGTGTATTTGAATCTGGTTGGTCAACACGACGGGCCAGCGTAGGTCGAGTAGAGCCTGGCGGCGCCTGGCGGACCAGGCACTGAAACGCGACTTGCTTTTGAGCGTCGAG
>JAJTXO010000796.1 GCA_021463315.1 Caldilineales bacterium
AGACGTGAATCAGGTTAAGAAAAACCGTCAACGTCAGCAGCAGATAGGGCAGCCGCGCGGGGCGCAGCAGCGCCGCGGCCACGGCCAGCGGCGCCAGCGCGGGCAGGATATAGCGCTCGTGCATCTCCGTGGCCAGCATGAAGAAGCCAAAGATCAGCAGGCCAGCCGCGAAATACGTCCCGATCTGTTGAGCTGCATGGGCCGCGGCCGACGGCTGGCTGGACGACGCGCGCCAGCGCCGGTACAGGAGGAAGACCACCAGCAGCCCATAGGCAATCACCAGCGCCATGCCCACATGGCGGATGGTAACCGGCCCCAGCAGCGCAGTGGAGTCCTCCACCCAATAGCCCAGCAGCTCGCGGCTGCGGATGTGGGCGATGAACCACGGGTTGTAGGCGTTCATGCTCATGGCCGGATAGTAGCCGACCGCGTCCAGATAGAGGCTGCGCACCGACTGGGCCGCGCCGCCGAACCAGAGCGGCAGCAATCCCGCCGCCATCACGGCCATTATGGCGCCGCCCCAGCGCAACAGCGCCCGCCATCCGCTCCACCAGGCCAGCAGCGCCAGCAGCGGGGCAATGGTGACCGCCTGCGTCTTGGTCATCAACGCCAGCCCGAAGAGGATGCCGCTCCAGCCCCAGCGCCGCCGCGCCGCCGCCAGCAGGGCGGCCGTCATCCCCAGCGCCTGGATCGCCTCGAACTGGCCCCAGATGCTGCTGACGTAGATCACCGCCGGGTTGAGCAGCCACAGGCCGGCCGCCAGCAGCGGCGCCCGCGATGATTTGCCTTGTGTCTGCTCGATCTGCGCCACGGCCAGATAGATCACCACGCCGGTGGCCATGTCGGCTATGACCGTGGGCAGCTTGATCAGGACGTATTGCAGCGGGGTGATCTCCAGGCCAGGCACAGCCTGCGCGTAGAGCTTGCTCAGCCCGACCAATTGAATCAGAAAGAGCGGCGGATAGTTGACCAGCGGCTCGCCGTAGCGATAGAGCTCAACCAGGCTGTGGTGAGCGCTATAGCGCATCCACGGGAAAAAGAAGTAGGCCAGATCGAAGTCGATAGGCTCGGGCCGCGGCAACAGCAGCACGCGCACCAGCAGCGCACCGCCGAACAGCAGCCAAAAGCGACGGTCGCGGATCATAGGTTGCCCTTAACGTCGGCGCGCGGCCGGGTTGCAGCCAGGTAGAGGCCGGTTAACCAGAGGAAGATGCCCACGCTGGCCAGCGAGAGCAGCAGCCGGTCGCCGGGGATGCTCTCCAGCAGCTTGAAAATGCCCGTCCCCCACGGCAGCACCCGCACCAGATTCAGGCTGAAAACGGCCGTCAGCAGCAGGTAGGGCCACAACACCCGGCGTCGGGCGGCCGCGGGCAAGGCCAGAAAGGCCAGCGCGGGCAGGCCATAGCGCTCGTGCATCTCCGTAGCCAGGCTGAAAAAGCCAAAGATCAGCAGGCCCGCGGCCAGGAAGACCAGCAGCCGCGTGGCTCCGTCCAGTTCGGGCAGGCGCCCCGCCCGGTCGGTTGGGCCCGGCTCCAGCGCGGGCCACAGTCGCCAGAGCAGCAGCGCTGTGTAGCCGGCCAACAGGATCAAGCCGGCCCAGCGCAGCGTGATGGGGCCCAGGATGGTTGCTGTGTCCAGCAGATCCCGCTGCAGCCAGCGGGCCGCGAAGGTCTGCACCAGGAACCAGCCGTTGAAGGCGTTGACCGACAGCCGCGGATAGAAGCCGACCGAGCCGCCATAGGCCGTCAGCGCGTGGCTGCCGGCGCCGCTGAGCGCCAGCGGCAACAGGCCCAGCGCCACCGTTCCCGCCACGCCCAGCGCGCCCAGCGCCACCGCGCGCCGGCTGTGGCGCCAGGCCAGCGCCAGCAGCAGCGGCAGCAGGACAATGGCGTGCAGCTTGGTTAGCAGCGCCAGGCCCATGAACAGGCCGCTCCAGCCCCAGCGCCGGGCCAGCGCGGCCAGCAGCGCGGCCAGCATCCACAGGGTGTGGATCGAATCGACCTGCGCCCAGTAGGCGCTGACGTAGAGCATGGCCGGGTTCAACGCCCACAGTCCGGCCGCCAGCAGCGGAAACCACCGAGACCCTTCGCCAAGCCTCAGGGTGACACCCGCGCGCCCTGTCATGCTGAGGTCCGCCGAAGCATCTCCATCCGCCGAAGCATCTCCATCCGCCGAAGCATCTCCATCCGCCGAAGCATCTCC
>JAJTXO010000797.1 GCA_021463315.1 Caldilineales bacterium
GAGCCGTCTGCGGCGAAGCAATCCCGGTCTAGCCACGCGAGATTGCTTCGTCGGCAGACATCCTCGCAATGACCAGCGTGCCACCGTCATTGCGAGCCGTCTGCGGCGAAGAGATCTCAGATTATGTCATCGTAGAGATCACCCCAAGTAGGGTTCATACCATTGACCAGATCGATCTTCTTTTGGCGAGATCCAGCCTTGATCTGCTTCTCACGCGCAATAGCTGACGACGGGTCGATACATTCCTCGAAATAGACGAGCTTGGTGACGTTGTACCTCGACGTGAATCCGGGCGTCAATTTCATCCGGTGTTCATACACTCGCCTGACCAGGTTGTTCGTCACGCCCGTATAGAGGACGTTGTTGCTCTTGTTGGTCATGATGTAGACGTAAAATTGCTTCTGCATGTTAACCTCGGCGTGAGATTGCTTCGTCTGGCGACGACTTGTCACTGTTGTTGCACGAACAGTCTGCCGCCGTCATTGCGAGGTCCGCCGAAGCAATCTCGCATCGGCAACGTTGGGATTGCTTCGTCGGCAGACCTCCTCGCAATGACCGGTACGAGATCGTCGTGGTCAACCGTCGGCGGACAATCAGCCATCGTCATTGCGAGGTCCGCCGAAGCAATCTCGCATCGGCAACGTTGGGATTGCTTCGTCGGCAGACCTCCTCGCAATGACCGGGGCTTGATTGCCTCGCAACGACGATGGTACGCTTGGGCCTAACGAAAGTCGCTGGGCGGCGCGGGCTTGTTGTCCAGGATGGCCTCGATACGCGCCAGCACTTCGGGCGTCAGCTTGTCCACCACATCCAGCGCGGCCATGTTCTCCACCACCTGCTCCGGCCGGCTGGCGCCGGTGATCACGGTGCTGACATGCGGGTTCTTGAGACACCAGGCCAACGCCAACTGCGATTGGGTGCAGCCCAGCTCCGCGGCTACCGGCGCCAACTGGCGCGCCTTTTCGATCTTGGCCAAGCCTTCGGAGCTCTCGAAGTTCCGGCGCAGCCACTCGTAGCCCTCCAGGCTGGTGCGCGTGCCCTCGGGCATGCCGTCGTTGTACTTGCCGGTCAGGATGCCGCTGGCCAGCGGGCTCCAGATGGTCGTGCCCAGGCCGATCTCGCTGTACAGTCGGGCGTATTCCTTCTCCACCCGCTCGCGGTGCAGCATGTGATACTGGGGCTGCTCCATGCTCGGCGGCGTCAGATGCTCGCGGCGGGCGATCTGATAGGCCTGCATGATGTCGGCCGCGCTCCACTCGCTGGTGCCCCAGTAGAAAGCCTTGCCGCTGTCCACCAGATAGCTCATGGCCCGCACGGTTTCCTCGATGGGGGTGTAGATGTCTGGCCGGTGGCAGAAGATCAGGTCGACGTAGTCCATCTGCAGGCGGGCCAGCGCGGCGTTGGCCCCCTCGATGATGTGCTTGCGGCTGAGGCCCGTGTCGTTGGGGCCGCTGCCGCCCCAGAAGAGCTTGGTGGAGATCACCAGGTCCGAGCGCTTCCAGCCGGCGCGCCGGATCACGTTGGTCGCGCACTTCACGACTCGACCGTCGGGGATGTCACCTGACGCAGTGGCGCTCTGCACGCGCCCCGCCTCGCCGAGCACAGCCAAGATGCTGACGCGACCCTGAAGGTTCGGATTGTCGAGCAGGCCGAGCGTGTAGCATGCGCGGAACTGGGGAACGAGGCGTGCGAGGGAGTCCTCGAGGGACTTCTGCCCCGTCGTGGCGGTCGTCGTGATGGCGCCGAGCCGGACGGTCCCCGGCTTGCGCTTCTTGGCTTCCGCGAACGCGGTTCGGAGCGGCGCGGGCGCAGCAGGTGGGAGCTGGAGGTTGGGGTCGAGCGCGAGCGCAAGCGTGACGCTCTTCTTCGCTCCCTCGGCGTCGTCGTTGGCTTCGAGGCTCGCGCTCAGCACGAGCAGCTTCGCCGCCGTGGCGGGCGCGCACAGGGAGACGAGCTCGCCGCTCGGCGCCGCCCCCGACCCGTCGCCGTCGCGTCCCCACACAGCCGGTTCGCGGAAGTCCCCGCAAACCGCGAGGGCGGCAGCAACGCGCTGCTTCGCCTCCGCGGGGCCCGCTTCGTCGAAGGGCGCGATGGTCGCGATTTCCCTCTCCGCGTCGCGTAGCTTCGGTGGGTCGAGGGCGCTCGGTGACGCTCCGTCCGGCTCCGGGGTGGAGCCCGCGCTCGCGCTCCCCGGGGGTCGAG
>JAJTXO010000798.1 GCA_021463315.1 Caldilineales bacterium
GGATCGTGTGTGGCGTGATTGGCAGGGGTCTGAAGGCGCAAACAGGCTGGTCCGGCCTTGAACGGCTCGGGCCAGCCTGCCAGTCCAGCGGGTTCGCGGCTAGGCCGCGTTGTGTCATCTCAATAAACCGAGGTCGAGACTTCCGAAGTCTGGCTCACAGTCATAAGACTTCGGAAGTCTTCCCCAATCCAGTCCAGTTGGTTCGCGGCTAGGCCGGGTTCAGATGATAGCGCTCGAAGGCCTCGGCGGTCCAGGGCAGCGCGGGCTTGAAGAAGTGCTCGTAGATGGCCTGGGCGTAGACCCGCACCTCGTACTGCGCATCGGACGCCATGCGCAGCTTGAGAAAATGCATCAGGTTGTGCGCGTCGGTCTTGACCACCCAGGTGTAGTAGACGCTGAAGCCAGCCAGGAAGAGCCGCGCCTGCTCGCGGGCCACGCCAGCCGCCAGCGCCTGCTGATAGAGCCGGAACCCTTCGTCGTAGTGCTTGATCAGCGCGTCGGACAGCCACTGCCCATCCTCCAGCAGGCCCTCGCTGGCCTGCTTGTTGTCGCTGGACTGCAAGCGCCAGGCGTCCGGCTCGACCACGTAGAAATCGTTCTCCTCGAAGGGAGTGTAGCGCCCCGACTGGGCATTGAAAGAAAACGTTCTGTGCCGCACCCATTGCCACCAGGTCACCACCGGCGCACGCACGCGGAACTTAAACTCGACCATCTCGAAGGGAGTGGTGTGGCGGTGGCGCAGCAGGTAGAAGAGCAGCTTCTTGTCCCGGTCGGAGCCCTTGCTGTCGCCCAAAAAGGAGGTGCGCGCGGCGGCCACGATGGCGTTGTCGTCGCCCATCACATCCTGCAACTCGATCCAGCCTTTGTCCAGCACGGCCACGCGCCGGCCGATCAGATCGCTGTTTGCCATGCTATCTCCTTACACGCCCGTCGAGTGGGTCGCGACGTATCATCTCAATCGAGGGGGAAGACTTCCGAAGTCTTATGGACTGTGAGCCCGTTTTGAACAAACCTGCGCAGACTTCGGAAGTCATGAATGTCCTGGCGAACCTGCCATTGGCTGCGAAAGAACGGCCAAATCGACGCCGCTCAGGACGCCCCGCCGGGCCAGCTCAGCCCGGCCAACAGCGCCGGATCGGCCACCACCACGCCGTCCACGCCGCTGTCGATCAGCCGCTGCAGCGCGGCGGCGTCTGCGCCATCGGCCAGCGCGACCAGGTGAATGCCTCGGCTATGGGCGCCGGCCACCAAGCGGCGGTCGATCTGGCTGGCCGGCAACAACATGGCCGGCGCGGCCGGCCGATAGAAGGGGGTCAGACGAAAGCGCTGGGTGGTCAGGAAGGCGTTGGTCTCGGCCAGGGTGGTCGCCGTGCCCAGATCAGGGGCCTGCTCACGCAGGATGCCGGCCAGCAGGGGATGATCGACCACAGCCAGCACCCGGCCGCGCGCGTCGTTGGCGTCGATGGCCTGCAACAGCGCGGCCACGCCTTGCAGGCTGGGCTGGCGCAGCTCGACGATGGCCCGCAGCTCCGGCTGGCTCGCCAGCGCCTCCTGCAAGGTCGCCGCGTCCGCGAAGGTATCCACCGCGGCCAGCTCCGCCAGCGCCAGATCGCTCACATCGGAGTCCGTGACCACCAACATGCCGTCGCGCGTCAGATCGACGGGCAGAAAAAGCCCATTGGCGCCGGTCTGGCGGGCCGCATCGAAGGCCGCCAGGCTGGGCGCGGATGCGCCGGCCAGCCGGACGCTGTCCACTGCGGCCAGGCCAGGCTGGTCTTGGAAAAAGGCGATGTTGTCCAGCGGCCGAATGGTCAAGAGGCGATAGAGGCCGAAGATGACCAGGACGACCAACAGGAGGAGAATCAAGCGAAAGAGGAACTGGCGCACCAGAGAACTGTCCTTCCGTATCGAATCGAGCGCCCAACGCCGAAACGGCGGTCGTCATTCTACCACAGAAACGGCGAAGCGCATAAAGCCAGGTCCGGCAGCAGACGCGCAACGGCGCCGGATTGCATCCGGCGCCGTAGGATTGCATGAAGCGGCAAGTATCATCTCAATAGAGGGGGAAGACTTCCGAAGTCTTATGGGCTGTGAGCCCGTTTTGAACAGATCTGCGCAGACTTCGGAAGTCTCTACCCCGGTTTTTTGAGATGATAACGGCAAGATTATGAAAAGTTCCAGGGTCCGACAGAGGAACGGT
>JAJTXO010000799.1 GCA_021463315.1 Caldilineales bacterium
GCTCGGTCGGAGACCGGCCCGAGCGGCGAGCTATTTTCTAAACGGTGAATGATAGCGGGCGGGCTGATGGGAGCCGAGGCTCTTGCCGTTGCAAATTGCTGCTTGACAGAGAACGCTTGTTCTGATATAATAGACCAGAACAAACGTTCTATTGCATTCGACAAATGGCTGTTGGCCAGGATTGGCAGTCCTGGCCTGTTTTCTCCTCTGGGTGGCTGAAACCTGGATTAGCTGTGGCACGAAAGGAAGATCAGATGCGGCGCGCCGCCCCGTAGAATGACTGGCTGTACCAGGAGTTCCCTATGCGCAGGCGGCAACTAGAGATGCAATCCGATCGAATCGAGGCTGTGATGGCGTCGCACCGGGTCCCTGGCCGCGTCTGGGGCGCTACGATCACGCCGCGCTTTATCCGTTTTCAGGTCACAACGGCCATCGGCACCCGGGTGAACAAGGTGTCCGACCTGTCGGAAGAGATCGCGCTTTCCCTGGGTGTGCGCTCCGCGCGCGTCTATCGCCAGAACGGCGCCATTCAGGTGGAGGTGCCGCGCGAGCAGCCTGAGGCGGTGCGGCTATTGCCGCTGTGCCAGCGCGTTGGCGAGGCGCCGCCGCTGACCGCGGTGTTGGGGCTGGACGAGGAGGGCACGCCGCTGCTGCTGCGGCTGCCCAGCCCCGATGTGGTGCATGTGCTGGTGGCCGGCACGACCGGCTCCGGCAAGACCGCGTTGGCTCGTTCACTGCTGTTTTCGCTGGCCTTCTACAACTCGCCCGATGTCCTGCGGCTGGTGCTGATCGATCCCAAGGGGCGCGGCTTTGGGCCGCTGGCCGAGCTGCCCCACGTCATCGGCCGGGTGGCGGCGGGCCCGGAGCTGGGCGGCAAGGCGCTGGCCTGGCTGGTCAAGGAGATGGAGCGGCGCGACGCCGCGGACATCAGCAGCCCCACCATCGTCGCGGGCGTGGACGAGCTGGCCGATCTGTTGGTCACCGGCGGCAAGGCCGTGGAGCTGGCGCTGATCCGGCTGGCCCAGCGCGGCCGCCAGGCTGGCATCCATCTGATAGCCTGCACGCAGAAGCCATCGGCCGAGCTGGTCAGCGGGCTGCTGAAGGCCAACTTCCCCGTTCGGCTGGTCGGCGCGGTGGCCAGCCCAGAGGATGCCAAGGTGGCATCGGGCATTGCCGCCACCGGGGCCGAAAAGCTGTTGGGCCGCGGCGATTTCCTGCTGGTGGCCAGGGGCGACGTGCTGCGCTTTCAGGCGGCCTATGCGGCCGACGAGGAGGTGGCCGAGGCGGCCCGCCAGCTACGTCACCAGAGCTATCCCCAACTGACGGGCCAGATCCAGGCGTCGTTGCACTAAACCCAAGGAGCTTCCCATGCGCTACCTCTTCGGAGCAAGCCTGTTGGCTGGGGTCATCACTCTGGCCATCATCGTCGGCCAGCGCCTGAGCACCGATGCCATGGCAGTCATGACCGGCGTGGTCTTCGGCGTGGCCGCCAGCATCCCCACCAGCCTGTTGATTGCGCTGGCCGCCCGCGGCGGCCGGCGCCACGATCCACCCTATCGCCGCGATGACTACCAGCCCGCGCCGCCCGCGCCCCAGATCTATGTCGTCACCCCGAACCAACTGCCGGCCGGCAGCCACGGCAGCGCCAACCCCGCGCTGCCCCAGCCGCCCCAGGCCCATTTCATCGCCGAGCCGGTGCGCCGCTACAAGGTGGTGGGCGACGCCGAGTACTGGCTGGACGACCGCGAGCCGCTCACCAGGATTGACAGTCCTTCGGCGGACTGTCAGTCCTGGTGAGAACAAGGAGTCGATCTATGCAGATTCTCAAGAGTACACGAATCGAGCTGCTGGCCCGCAGCCACAGCTATTTTCCCGCGGCCTTTCGCTGGCGCGGCCGCCGTTTCGACATCATCGCGGTGCAGAAGTGCTGGATGGTGCGGCGTCCGGTCGTCCGGCGCATGTTCCGGGTGCGCTGCGCCGCGGGCAGCTTTTTGTTGGAGCAGTCGGTGGCCGATGACACCTGGCAGGTCAGCCGCTGGCCGTGGGCCCTGTGGCTGGCGTGGCCGACGACGGCCCTTCCCAGCGCGCGCTTTCCCTTGCCGCGCGGCCAGCGCCGCCCGGCGCGCCCGCTTCCCCTGGGTGCGGCCCAAGCAAGTCGTGGGGCAGGTGGTCAGTCTGTGAGCAACCGGGCCAGG
>JAJTXO010000008.1 GCA_021463315.1 Caldilineales bacterium
TGTCGCGCGCCAGATCACCCCCCACAAGCCGATCCTGGTGGTCAAGGCTGGCCGCACGCAGGCCGGCACGCGCGCCGTCTCCTCCCACACCGGCAGTCTGGCCGGCGCGCTGGCAGCCTACGACGCGGCCTTTCAGCAGGCCGGCGTCATCCGGGTGGACACGGTGGAAGACCTGTTCGACCACGCGTTGGCGCTGGCCTATGGGCCGCTGCCGGCCGGGCCGCGGGTGGCGGTGGTGACCAACGCCGGCGGGCCGGCCAGCCTGGCGGCCGACGTCATCGAGCAGGTGGGGCTGGCCATGCCGCCGACGCCGGAGGCCACGCGCGCCGCGCTGGCTGGCTTCACCCACCCCGAAGCGCAACTGGCCAACCCGGTGGACATGCTGGGCGGCGCGGAGCCGGCGCAGTTCGGGCAGGCCGTGGCCGCGCTGCTGGCCAGCGACGCCTTCGACGCGGTGCTGCCCATCCTGGTGCCGCAGGCGTTGGTCGACCCCGTGGCCGTAGCCGAAGCCATCGCGCGGGCCGCAACCTCGCCCAGCTCTGGCCGGTCTCCTGACCGAGCCAGCCCCACCCCACTGAGCTCTGGCCGGTCTCCTGACCGAGCCAGCCCCTCCAGCAAGCCCGTCATCGCCTGCTTCATGGGCGACGAAGTCGTGCGCCAGCCCATGGCCCTGCTGCACCAGCACCAGATCGCCAGCTACATCTTCCCCGAACAGGCCGCGCGCGCCTTGGGCACGCTGTGGCGCTATGCTGAGGTGCGCGGTAGATTGGGAAACTGGGAAATGGATAGCCTGGGATCGGATCACCGTCCACCCCTCCCCTTCGGTCCTGCTCAGCTCGGCGAGGCCGAAGCGCGGCCGATCCTGGCGGCCTATGGCATCGCCCAGCCGCGCGCCGAGCTGGCCAGATCGGCCGACGAGGCCGGCCGGCTGGCGGCTGAGATCGGCTTCCCCGTGGCGCTGAAGATCGTCTCTCCCGACATCTTCCACAAGTCCGAGGTGGGCGGCGTCGTGCTCAAATTGAGCGGCGCAGCGGCGGTGCAGGAGGCATTCACCGCCATGCTGGCGCGCGCCCAACAGCGCCAGCCCGGCGCCCGCATCGAAGGCGCGCTGGTGGCGCAGATGGCCCCGCCCGGCCACGAGCTGATCGTTGGCATGCGCCGCGACCCGCAGTTCGGCCCGCTGCTGATGGTCGGCCTGGGGGGCGTCTACGTGGAGCTGTTCAAGGATGTGGCCTTCCGCGTTGCCCCCTTCAGCCGCGCCGAAACGCTGGCCATGATCGGGGAAACCCACGCCGGCAAGCTGCTGCGGGGCCTGCGCGGCCAGCCACCGGCCGACATCGAGGCCGTGGCGGCCGTCGTCCTGCAGGTGGCGCAACTGGCGCTGGATCATCCTCGCATCCAGGAGATCGACGTCAACCCACTGCTGGTCTATCCGGCCGGCCAGGGCGCGCTGGCCGTAGATGTGCGCATGGTGCTGGAAGCATAGATCGGCTGAAGCCTCGACGCCGCGCCAAAAAGAGGGGGAAGACTTCCGAAGTCTTATGGGCTGTGAGCTCGTATTGAACAAACCTGCGCAGACTTCGGAAGTCTCGACCCCGGTTTTTTGAGATGATACTTTTGACAGAACCCGAAGACAGGGCTAGAATGCTGGCGAGTATGTGTAATCTTTCACGCCCAGTAACTGCTCAGCCCAAGACTTCAGAAGTCGCCGCAGCACTCAAATGGACGCAGTTTTGGGCAAGAGGCCAGGTTCATCCCTGATGCGGCGACTTCCGAAGTCTTTCGATGCACGCAGCAGCAAGGAGAAGATTCGTCATGCGCATCATGCTGCGAGGAATTCTCTGGTTTGGCTTCTACCTCTTCCTGGTTGTGCTCCCCCTGGTCACCGCCCTCGTCTTCCGGCCCGCGCGCAACTCCCCCTCTCTCCTGGTAGAGATCGCTGTCGCGGCCGGGTTCGTGGGCTTTGCCTTGATGGCGCTGGAGTTCGCGCTGATCTCGCGCGTCAAAGGGGCCGCGGGAGCTTTCGGCGAGGACTCGCTGCAGCTCTTCCACAACCTCATGGGCGTGGTGGCGCTGGGCTTCATCTTGGCGCACCCGCTGTTGCTCTTCGTCCACGGCTACCCCCTCGGCTGCTGGCTCAACCCTTGGGCGGCCTGCGCCAACCAGACCACCGCCACCGCGGCGCTGGCGCTCTACGCCGTGCTGCTGCTGGTGGTCACCTCGCTGTGGCGCAAGAAGCTGCGCCTCAAGTATGAAACGTGGCAGATCATCCACGGGGTGCTGGCCCTGGTGGCTGTGCTGGGCGCGCTGGTTCACTTCTTCACCATCGGCCGCTACACCACCACCAATGCCCTGCGCATCGTCTGGGTGGTCTACTCAACCGTCTTCGTCTACCTGATCGTCTGGAACCGGCTGCTCAAGCCCATCGTCCACTGGCGGCGGCCGTGGCAAGTGGTGGAGAACCGCGTCGAGCGCGGCGATTCCCGCACCCTGGTGATCAAGCCGGTGGGGCACGTCGGCTTTGATTTCGAGCCAGGGCAATTCGCCTGGATCAAGATGGGACGCACCCCCTTCACCATCGGCCAACACCCCATTTCGATCTCCTCCGCGGCCGATGTGCCGCCCGGCGGTGAGGTGGCCTTCACCATCAAGAACCTGGGCGACTGGTCAGGCCAGCGCGTGCCCGCGGTCCAGCCGGGCGAGACCATGTGGCTCGATGGGCCGCACGGCGTCTTTTCCAGCGATCGCAAGCAGGGCATGGGCTATGTGCTGATCGGGGGCGGGGTGGGCATTACCCCGCTCTACTCCATGGCTCAGACCATCGCCGCGCGCGGCGATGTGCGTCCGGTCTACCTCTTTTATGGCAGCCGCTACTGGGACGATGTGACCTTCCGGGAAGAGCTGGAGGCCTTGCAGGAACGGATGAACCTGCATGTCATCCACGTTCTGAGCGCGCCCCACGAAGGGTGGACGGGCGAAGTGGGCTACGTCTCCCAGGAGGTGCTCAGCCGCCATCTGCCTGCGCAGTACAAACGCTTCGTCTATCTGATCTGCGGCCCCGATCCGCTCATGGATGCGATGGAAGAGGCGCTGCCCGCGCTGGGTGTGCCGCCGGACCATGTCCATACCGAGCGCTTCAACATGGCATAGGAGTGTGCAGCATGAGCCACCTGCTCGTCAAACGCTTTTCTATCGGGCTAACCCTGCTGCTGATTGCAGCGACGATCGCCTTCGCGCTCATCGCCAGCCGCTAACACCGGGCTACACCGCGGCGCACCAGCGCTTCGACGCCAGGAGAAGTCGTGATGATCCATTCGCTCTCCCGCCTGCGACGGCTGGGCCTCAGCCTGGCCCTGCTGCTGACCCTGCTTCTGCTGGCTGCCTGTACGGGGCTGCGGCCCGCGCTCTCCGATGAGGCGGCGCAGGCGGCCTGGGACCTGTCCGCGCACGCCGACAGCGCCTCCCCGTCCTTCGCCCGCTGGGGCAACTCCGATCCTCCCGCGGTGCCTGTCAACTGCGCCAAGTGCCACAGCACGCCGGGCTACCTCGATTTCCACGGCGTCGACGGCTCAGAGCCCGGCGTCGTGAGCAATCCCGCGCCCGCCGGCACCACGGTGGAGTGCCAGGCCTGCCACAGCGAGAAAACCGACACGCTGGCGCGGGCGACGCTGCCCTCCGGCGCTGAGCTCAAGGGCTTGTGGCCCAACGCCAACTGTTACGAGTGCCATCAGGGGCGCACGGCCGGCAGCACCGTGGAGCAGGCCATCGCGGGGCTGGAGCTGGACAGGGTCAACGCCGACCTCTCGTTCAGCAACATCCACAGCAACGCCGCCGGGCCCATCGTGCAGGGGGGCGTGGGCGGCGCGGGCTACCAGTATGCGGACAGGGAGTACAGCGGCTTCTTCCGCCACGCGCCTGGTTTCAATGGGTGCAGCGATTGTCACGACGCCCACCGCCTGGAACTGACCCCCCAGCAGTGTCGAGCGTGCCACGCCTCGGTGCGCACGGTGGAGGACCTGCGCGATGTGCGCGTCAGCAACCTGGATTTCGACGGCGACGGCAACGTGCGCGAGGGCATCGCGGCAGAGATCGAGACGCTGCACGCCCGGCTGCTGCAGGCCATGCAGCACTACGCCGCCGAGCTGCCCGACGCGGGCGGTTTTAGCTACACGCCCAACTCCCCCTTCTTCGTGGACGACCAAGGCCAAAGCTTCAGCCAGTGGACGCCGCGTCTGCTGCGCGCGGCCTACAACTACCGGGTGGTGGACATCTCCCCTGGCAGCTACGCCCATAACCCCACCTACGTGCTGCAACTGCTCTACGACAGCATCGATGATCTGGATGGCGACCTGCGCCGCTCCGAGCGCGCCTCGGCTGATTGAGTAGGCCGCCGTATCGAAATCAACGCAGGCGTCCCCGCTGACTGAGTAGGCCGCCGTATCGAAATCAACGCCCGCGCCCGCGCTGATTGAGTAGGCCGCCGTATCGAAATCAACGCCCGCGCCTGAGTTGCAGTGGTCAAAAGTCGCGTCTTGAACGATCGCCGGGGTATCATCTCAATAAATTGGGAAAGACTTCGGAAGTCACGCCCCCGGCTTTTTGAGATGATACTCGCCGGGCGTCTCGCCGGGTTGGGAGGATCGACGCCGGGGCGGTATAATGGCGCTTATGGTCACGATAGAGCAAATCGAAGCCGCCCTGCGCCGGCCGCTGCCCGGCTTGGCAGCCATGGTGCGCATGGCGCCGATCCCGCGGCCGCTGGCCCCGCCCACGCCCACCCACCGGCCGCGCGAGGGGGGCGTGCTGGTGTTGCTCTATCCCAACGGCCAGGGGAACGAGCTGCATCTGGTGTTGACCCGCCGCACCGACCACGTCGCTACGCACCGCGGCCAGATCAGCTTCCCCGGCGGCAGCGTGGACCCCGAGGACCTGTCCACAGCCCACACCGCGCTGCGCGAGGCCTGCGAGGAGATCGGCGCCTGCCAGGCTGAGCTGCGGTTGATCGGCGATCTGACGCCGCTCTACATCCCTCCCAGCGATTTCCGCATCTATCCTCACGTGGCCTATGCGCCCCGGCGGCCGGACTTCCATCCCCAGCCCGACGAGGTGGCCGAGCTGCTGGAGGTTCCGTTGCGCCATTTTCTTGGCGATAATCACACCGGCCTGGAGACCTGGCAGATCCAGGGCGAGCCGCGCCAAGTCCCCTTCTACCTGGTGCAGGGCCACAAGGTCTGGGGCGCGACAGCCATGGTGCTGGCGGAGCTGGCGGCCATAGTGGGCAGCATCGGCTGAGCAGGGGGAACTAGCCGCGCGCGGGGCTATCCTGCATGCCGGGTCACTTTTCCCGAACAGATCGGGACACCTGCCTCATGACAAGGGGACACAATTTGGGGTAAGCTAGTGCGCACTGAGTTCGTGCCAATGCTGGGTAATACAAGGAGGTAGCTTACCATGAGAAAGATGCTAGTAACCGGGCTGGTAGCCCTACTGGCGGCTGCGCTGGTGGTTTCAGTTGCGGCCGCGCGCGGCAACGGCGCCCTGCGCGCCTCGGCCACGCTGGTCGATACGGCCGGCAATGTGGTGGGCCAGGCCAAGTTCACCGAGGACGCGACTGGCAGGCTGCGCGTCAACGTGCAGGCCAAGGGTATCTCATCCGGCCCGCATGGCATTCATCTGCACGCGGTGGGTAGTTGCAGCCCCGACTTCGCCGCGGCCGGCGGACATCATAACCCGCTAGGCCGGCAACACGGCTTGCTCAACCCCCACGGCGCACACGGCGGCGACCTGCCCAACCTGGTGATCAATAGCGCCGGTCGCGGCCATCTCAATGCCATCAGTGAGCGGGCGACGCTTTCGCCGGGACCGATCACACTGCTCGACGCCGACGGCAGCGCGCTCATCATCCACGCGGGCGAGGACGACCAGATCACCGACCCCACCGGCAACAGCGGCGGCCGCATTGCCTGTGGCGTGATCGCGGCGACCAACTGAGAGCCGAGCAGCCACACAACAAGCCGCTTGTGACCGTGAACCGTGAAGCGTGAGAAGCTCCGCACGAACAGCCTTACGCTTCACGGTTCACACCGCCAACCCACCTGGAACGCCAGCTGCGCCCCGCGCATGGTGTTGTGCGAGTATCATCTCAATAAATTGGGGAAGACTTCCGAAGTCTCGACCCCGGCTTTTTGAGATGATACTTGTGCGAGGAATGAACATGAGCAACACAAATCCAATTGACTCCAGCGGCATCGAGAGCCAGGTTTGGCACAAGGAAACCGAGTTGGCAGCGAGTACAGCAGGTTTGCATCAGCCGGTGGTGGACATCAACCGGCTGGGCGCAGCGCTGGCCGCCGGCGCCGTCCTTGGTGCAACCATCGGCGGCGGCGGCGCCCGCATCGCCATGCGCGTCGTGGCTTTGCTGGGCGAGGGGCAGCCCGGCTTCACCGCCGGCGGCACGCTGGCCATTGTGATCATGGGCGGCATCCTGGGCGTGCTGGGCGGCCTGGGTTTTGCCCTGCTGGCCGGCCTCTTACGTGCAGGCAGGGGGGAGGAGACCTCACCCCTGCCGCGCAGCATCGCAGCCGGGGCAGTCTACGGCGGAGCGCTGGCCGTGCTGTCATCGTTGCCCTTCTTTTTGACCCGTGAGGGCGAATTGGCCTTGGCGTCGCCTGTGGTGGGCGCGGCGCTGTTTGCCTGGATACCACTGGCCTACGGACTGGCGTTGGGTGCAGTCTTGCCTGGCGTCGAACGCCGGATCGCGACTGCGCCACGCACCGTCAGCCTGGGCTGGCTGGTGAGCTTTGGCCTGGCGCTGGCGCTGGCGCTGGCCGCCATGGCCCCGCTGCTGGGCGGCTTCACCCCCTTTCCGCCGGCCGCAACCAGCCTGCACTACTCGTCTGGCCTCGGTTTCGCCGCGGCGCAGGCGCTGCACCGCGGGCTGATGCTGGCCTTTGTGCTGGCGTACTGTGGCCTATCGACATGGATCTTCTGGCGCGGAGCGCACAACCGCATGGCCAGGTTGGCGTCGGTCACGCTCTTGCTGCTCGCCGCGGCCTTTTTCGGCCGCCAGCCAGCCCTGGCGACGGGCATGCAGGCGCTGCCGCCAGCGCGCTTGCTGCCAGACCTGCTGCAAGCCGGCGCGCTCAGTCTGCTCCTGGCGCTGATGTACCTCTTCCCCGATGGCCTTTGGGCGCTGCGTTGGACCCGCCCGGCCGCGGCGCTCTGGTGCGCATGGACGCTGTTGTGGTTCGTCAACCCGCTGCCGGGCACGCCGCTGGATGTGAGCGCCTGGCCGGAGCCGGTTCTTCTGGCCGCGCTGGCTGGCGGATTGGGCAGCGGGCTGGCGGCCATGGGCTGGCGGGCACGCTTTGGCGCCCCGGCGCAGCAGCGAATGGTGCGCCCGGCGCTGCTCGGCTTCGCTGTCGCCTTAGGCAGCTTTGCGCTGCTCGCCCTGTGCGCTCTGGCAATGCCGGAGCTGCGCCTGCGCGTTCTGCCGCTGCCGCGGGCGCTATTGGCCTTCGCACCCTACCTGTTGCCCTGGCTGCTGCTGCCGCTGTCCCTGATGTTGGCCATGCGGCGCGGCCTGTGGTCGATAACAAGTAATGCGTAACTCGTAACCCGGAAGGGTGTCTCCACGATGTGCTTTGGGTATCCTGTGCCACTCAGTCGAGCATGCGCTGCACATCTGCTTTCGAGTTACGTGTTACTCGTTACGCAGTAAGCATCTTTTGAAGCGAGGCTTCCTCATGCCCCCAACCGTCAGTGTCGCTGCCTTCGTCTTCGGCGTTGTCCTGCTCCTGGCCGCGCTGATCGGCAAAGAGCTCAAGATTGTCACCGTCGAACTGCCGGCTCTCGGGCCGGGACGGCGGGTGTTGCTCGGCCTGCTCGGCCTCGGGCTGACCGCTTTTGGCCTGCTGGAGGGCCAACTGCCCACCGTCGATCTGTCGCCCCGGCCGGCGGCCCCAGCCAGCTCGGCCCCGCCGGCCTCTGCCAGCCCGGCCAGCGCTGCGCCGGCCGGCAGCACGGACGTCGCCAGGGAGGGTGTACTGCCCTGCCTGGCCGACGTGGCCGAGGGTGACCTGGTGATCCTGCCGATGGATCCGAACCGGCGTACTGACCGCAGATGGAGCAGCGGCCAGCCCCGCGCCGGTCTGTTGGCCATACAGTTCGAAGATCCAGGCGGCGTGCGCGGCGGCGTCAAGTTCGAGACGTTGGCATCGGCGGTAGGCATCGACATCGTCGGCGTGTACGACCGCAACTGCCAGCCGATGACGACGTACAGCAATGCCAGCAACCCTAGCCAGCCCAAGGATCATCCGTATAACTACGAGAGCATGCGCTATCAGTTTGGGCAGCACGTCTACGCAGGCGACATCTTCTACACTGAAGGTGGCGACATGCTCATGGTGCGCATCCAACAAATCGCGCCCTGACAGCGATATCGTCCGGGCGCAATCCGTCGCGACTTACGTTTAACCAGGTGATACATCAGCATGGCAGGAGTCATGACCGGCGACGCCGCAACGCAACCCATCCAACCGACCAGCGATGAGTTGACACCCCTGGTTGCCTCCAGCAAACCAGGGGTTAAGCGCGCCCGGCTGTTCTCGATCATTTTTTGGGGCTACACAGCGCTGGCCACAACGTGGCTGCTGATCGGTCTTCTGCCCGGTGCATTGGCTGTCGGCGACCTCTCCTTCCGTCAGATGTTGGACACAGCGCCGGATGTTCGCTGGCTGCGCAGTGCATGGGTCGGGCTGTATGTGGCCTCTTTGCGCGCTGAGCCGCCGTTGGGCTTGATCATGCAGTACGCTTTCAGCGCACTCAATATCGCCCTGGGCGTCGTGCTCTATCGCTCCCGACCGGCCGACTGGACCGCGCGCGTGCTGGCGCTGGGCATGGTGGGCACGGCTGCTATCTTCAACTACCAGGCCCACAGCACGCTAGAGTTGATGGGGCCGCTGGTTGCGAACGTTCACGAGTTTCTGCATGTCTTCTCCGGCAGCATGTACCTGATCGCGCTGTTGCTTTTTCCCGATGGCAGGCTGCCGGCCTGGTCCGGGAAGCGCTGGCGCCCGCCGGCCATCGCCAGCCAGGTGCTCGGCCCGCTGGCGATCTTCGGTCTGTTGGTATTCGGCTTCGTGCTGTCCTCGATATTGCACGGCGAGCCAGCCAGCTTCGTGGCTTTTTACGGGGTAGTTGTGCCGGTGGTGGGCATCAGCGCCCAGGCAGTGCGCTACCTGGCCGGCAGCGGACAGGAGCGGCAGCTCTCCAAAACCATGATCCTGGCCCTGACTCTCAGCCTGGCTGTCGCGCTGGCGCTGGGCGTGGGTCTGTGGCTGGCGTCCACCGGTCCGCTCGATCTATCGCGCCAGACTCAGGACGCGCTGGAACGGCTCGCCTTTGTCGTATTTCCGCTGCTCTTTGCCCTGTTGCCCCTGTCGCTGACGGCCATCGTGCTGCGCTACCGGCTGTGGGAGATCGATCTGGTGATCAACCGCAGCCTGGTCTACGGCGCCCTGACAGCGCTGATCGTTGCCGTCTACGGTTTGATTGTCGGCGTCTTGGGGGCGCGGCTGGGGGCCGGGGGCGGCGTGCCGCTGGCGGTTGCGGCGACCGTGGTGGTTGCCATCCTGTTTCAACCGCTGCGTGCCTGGCTGCAGCGCCGGGTCAACCGGCTGATGTATGGCGAGCGCGACGATCCCATCGCCGTGCTGGCGCGTCTGGGCCGACAATTGGAGGAGGCTGGCAGTCCGGATGCTCTGCTGCCCGCCGTGGTCGAGACGGTGGCTCAGGCGCTGCGCTTGCCCTACGTAGCCATTGCTGTCGATGTGGGCAGCGCCTCCAAGGTTCTCGCGCAGTATCCCGACCAAGACGCGCCATGGCCCGAGAGCGCCGCCGGTCAGCCTGGCCGGTGGCCCGGGTCGTCCGTTCAGGCCGAGACCATCTCGTTTCCCATGGTTCAGCAGGGCGTCGCCATCGGCGCCCTGTTGGTCGCCCGACGTGCGCCCGGCGAGGCGTTTAGCCTGGCCGATCGTCGCCTGCTGGCCAGCCTGGCGCAACGGGCCGGCGCAGCCGTGGAGACGGTGCAGTTGACCGCGGATTTGCAGCGCTCGCGTGAGCACCTGGTTGTGGCCCGCGAGGAAGAGCGTCGCCGCCTGCGCCGTGACTTGCACGACGGTCTGGGTCCGCAACTGGCCGCACTGACGTTGAAGTTGGACGCCGTGCGCAATCTGCTGACCGTAGATCCGTCGCGTGCCGGCTCGCTGGTGGACGAAGTTAAGACGCAGACGCAGACGGCTATCGGCGATATCCGCCGGCTGGTCTACGACCTGCGGCCGCCCGCGCTGGATCAGCTTGGCCTGGTGGGCGCGCTGCAGCAACAGGCAATGCAAAGCACGGCTCCTGGCCTCCTGGTGCAAGTGGCAGCGCCGGCAGCTCTGCCGGCGCTGCCGGCAGCCGTCGAGGTGGCGGCCTACCGCATCGTCGCCGAAGCGTTAACCAACGTCGTGCGCCACAGCCAGGCGCGGCGCGGTGAAGTTTGGCTGTGCCTGGACGACGCGCTCTACGTGGCCGTGGACGACGATGGGATCGGTCTTCCTGGCGATTTGCGCGCCGGCGTCGGTCTGATCTCCATGCGCGAACGCGCCGCTGAGCTAGGCGGCGCCTGCCGCATCGAGCATCGGCCAGAGGGCGGCACGCGCGTGATTGCCCGGCTGCCGCTGGCGGCATGAGAGGTAATGCGTAATGCGTAACACGTAACCCGGAGCACCCGTGCGTTGAGAGTAGTCTCCGGTTACGAGTTACGAGTTACGAGTTACGAGTTGCGAGTTACGAGTTGCGAGTTGCGAGTTACGAGTTACGAGTTACGAGTTACTACGAGTTACTCTGACAAGAGCACCCATGGACCCCACCCACATCCTCCTTGCCGACGACCATGCTCTGTTTCGCGATGGCCTGCGTTCGCTGCTGGCTTCCGTGCCTAACTGTGTGGTGGTGGGCGAGGCGGCTACCGGGGAGGAAGCGGTCGGCCAGGCCGCGGCCCTGCAGCCCGACGTGGTGCTGATGGACATCCAGATGCCGGGCATCAATGGCATTGAGGCTACGCGGCGCATTGTCAGCACCAGCCCGCACATCGGCGTGATCGTCGTCACCATGTTCGAGGATGACGACTCAGTGTTTGCCGCCATGCGGGCCGGCGCGAGGGGCTACGTACTGAAAGGAGCCGACCAGGAGGAGATGGTGCGCGCCATCCGGGCCGTCGCGCGCGGCGAGGCGCTGTTTGGCCCGGCCATCGCGCGCCGTCTGATGGGCTACTTCGCCGCCCCCCGACCGACAGCACAGGCTATGCTCTTCCCCTCTTTGACCGAGCGCGAACGGGAAGTGCTGGGGTTGATCGCCCAGGGCCACAACAACGAGGAGATCGCCCGCCGCCTGATTCTCAGCCAGAAGACCGTGCGCAACCATGTCAGCAACATCTTCAGCAAGCTACAGGTCGTCGACCGCGCCCACGCCATCGTGCGGGCAAGGGAGGCGGGGATGGGGGGAGGCGTGAAGCGTGATACGTGAAACGTGTCGGGCGTTACGTCTTCACGTTTCACGTATCATGGGTCGTCTCCTTGATCATCGAGGGCGCCAGCCAGCGCCGGCCTGGCGTGGAGACGGGCAAGCGCGGCTCCCATCGACGACGCGCGTCAGGCGAGCCATTGATGGGAGCCGCCAGGGTCAGGGATTTGTTACTGCCGTAGGGCGGGCTTCCCGCCGTAGGGCGGGCACGCGATGTTCTTGACCTTCCACACCTCGCCGCTCAGGGTGGCGACGTAGGCGGTGTTCTTGATGATCTCGAGCGACGTCGGCAGATCCAGGCCGTCCGCGACCACGGAGAACGCGCCATCGCCGTTGGCCCGCACCAGCGAGCCGGTGTCCGGCAGAGCCGGCGCGCCGGGCGGTCCGCCGGCCGGGAAGTCACCCTGCGAAAGGGCGAAGAGCGTGCGGCCGCGGCCCAACGCCACGTCCACCAGCAGCGGGGCGCCAGAGGCCACCTCCACCACGTTGGGCGCACTAGGCGTGAACCTCACCGAATTGACTATTGTGCATGAAGAGACAGGAGAACAGCTCTACCACAATGGCTTTGCCACGAATCTCGCGCTCACCAAGGAAAATGTGCCGTCCACCGTGGCGGCAGGTCGAGCCCGCTGGAAGATCGAGAACGAGAACAACAACGTGCTCAAGAACTATGGATACCATTTGGAGCACAACTTCGGTCATGGTGACGAGTATCTCTCCATGATCCTCGTTCTACTCAACGTGCTGGCCTTTCTCTTTCACACGGTATTGGACCTGGTTGACGAGATCTATCAGCGTTTACGCACGCATCTACGCGCACGCAAGACCTTCTTCACCGATTTACAAGCCTTGACCCGCTACATACACTTCGCTGGTTGGGATCAACTACTCAACGTCATGTATGTGCAACTGGAACTCGATCAGCCAGCCGCAAGCCGCAGACGAAAATCCTAGCCGAACCGCGTCCATTTTTCGTCAAACCTTGCCCTATGAGCGCCTGCCACCGACCACGCAGGTCGCTCAAGTCGGTGCCAGCCATCGAATCAAGCGCCTATCAGTGCTCAATGCGACGCTCTCGAGTTCGCCGACCTCGAAACCCTCATGTGCCAGCCACCGAATCAAGCGCCTACCAGTTTCCAATGGCCCAGCAAACGCCTCATGATCACACTCAACACACAAGCCTGCCGTCAGATACCTCCTTACATGGATCACGATCATCGCTCCGCTGACATGCCCGGGACAATCTGATGCGCCATCTGGATGATCGTCAATGCCAAATTTGGAATTGCTGTGGTTTCTGGCAATCCATAACGACACTCTGAGCTCTTCCGGCAGTAGAAACCTGACCCTTCTCGGGGCATCAAGGTATTGACTTGGGTGTATTTGAAAAGAGTTGACTAGCGTCGGTCGAGTAGCGGGTTGAGAGTGCGCATATCGCATGAGGGCGGCTAAATCCAGCGTATCGAGACCAAGCGGCTTGTGCGCATGATCCGCTGCGGTCTCGATACGGCTGGAGGAACCAGCCTACACTTCGTCAGGCTCAGTGCGGCGCTCGACCTGCGCTAGCCTGCTTGGCCCTCGCAAACCAGATTCAAACACACCCTATTGACTTCTGGATAGAGGGCGCTCTTCGTCGAGCCAGATGCCGTTGAACTGCTTGCAGTACCGCCAGGGGTGGGTGACGAAGTCGCCAACACCGCCTTCAACCGTTTCCAACTGTTTGGACCGAGGATGCCATCCGAAGTCAAATCGGTCTGCCGGGCCCGCCATGCAGCGACTGCTTCGGCAAATTCATGCTCACCAGGCGTGTGAAAAGCAAACCCCAGAATCTGGACAATGCGATCATAGTGCGCCTGCCATCCCAGTGATTGCGCGTATTGACGGTTCAGGCGGACGGCGCGCTCCAGATCAGACGTGGAGCCAACGTGCGTCAATGCTTGGCCCAGATTCACGATATACATCATACACCTCAACTTCCCAATGCAACCGAAAGACAGTTTGGTTGTGGGCGTGGTTGACACAACCAACGATCCAGAGCAGCGCTAAGCCGGACTCGACCATCCGAAAGGGCGCAACAAGACAAGATCACGCTTGCTGCCAGAGGCCCGAGCACATCAAGAGGGGCTTCTCCCATTTTGGA
The DNA here is from genome assembly GCA_021463315.1 of Caldilineales bacterium. Taxonomy (GTDB): domain Bacteria; phylum Chloroflexota; class Anaerolineae; order JAAEKA01; family JAAEKA01; genus JAAEKA01. Next base: position 13,706 of record JAJTXO010000008.1, read on the forward strand.
TGACCCGAACGATCCCTTGCGGCAAGTTCTCAATCTTCTGCTGAACAAAGAAAGCATTAACCTTCTGGTCCAGCTTAGATACAGGACCGATCCAGCGCCACTTCTTGCGCTGAGCGTAATTCCTTGTATACTGCACCCATTGCTCGTCCGTCGGTCTTCGTCCGCTGTTATTGTCCTGGAAATACACAAAGGTATTGCCGAACTCGCTCGCGTTTCCTATCGGATTAGTCACCTTCCCTGACAGTGCATGCTTTGCCAGTGATTGGGCCCCCGGAGGTAGTTTGTGCCATGGCTTGTCCTGCAATTCGAGAAACTGTCGCAACTGCCCCTTTGGCACGCTGCTGTTACCTTCGTAGAATCCCCCTGTCTTCACAAATGCCTCCTTGTGCATGTGACGTCGTGCCGCTCGCCAGTTTCTCAAGACGGGTTGAAGAGGCGTCGAGTATGCCCGAAGGAACTTATGGAAGGTCTCGTAGTTGCGGTGGGTAAATAAAGCATATCGATTGAACATAGCCCAGATGATTGCCTGGTTGTTCAAGTCGTCTCTTCCTCCTGCCTCCCCTGTAAGGAAGCGAGCAGTCCACAGCACATCTTCAGGTGTGAACTGGTAGCTGAACGAAAGCCGCTGAGGTTCGCTGATTGTCAAGACCCCGAACGGGCCGACAGGACCCATGTTTGATTGGAGCTGCACGGACGACTGTGTGCCACCATGCGAGGAAGTCTTGAGTAACGGTCGCACAACTTGATCCCGAACATTCGTCCACTCCGCAGCAAGCGTAGCAAAACCTGCTTCATTCCTGTCCAATTTGCGTCCTTGGCGCCCCGGATGGCGGAAGAAGAACACCCTGTTGGTCAACTCATTGACGTCCCGCACGCCCTGTGACAGGTGATAGCGCACGATGGCGTTCTCGGCCGCGCTGCGCAGCCAGGAAGGCATGGTGAGTGACGAGGGTGTGCTGGCTGGCTGTCCGATACCTGTCTGATCCTGAGAGATGTACATGACCTTCACCTTTTGCCTAAAGCTTGTTGGGAGCGCCGCCAAAGTCCGTGTTGTACCAGTACCGTCCCACCAGCCGGCCGCCCACCTGGCTAAGTTGAACGGCGTCGATCCCACCGAGGTTGCGCACAACCAACTCCAAATGAGCGCCTTCACCTAGGCGCATCTGGACCGGGAACCCGGCCATGCCCCACGGGTTGATGACGTGATCGAAGGCCAGGTAAGGATCGAGCGGGCTGCCGCCGTTGCGAATCTGCCACTGATAGCCAGGCGTGCGCACCTGGCTAGGATCGCGCGCGTACAGATCGGTGAACTGGGCGAAGTAGAGTAGCGTTCCACAGTAGTTGGGATGCAGGTTGAAGCTGGCCAGAATAACCTCCTGGCCTGGACTTGGGGCATCCAGGATGTTCGATTGGTCGAAGACGCCGGCATCCCAGGGAATGCCGCAGATGTGGCACACGTTCATGGCAACCCTGCTCCATAGCCCAGGATCTTGTAGCCGTGCAGGACGATCTGTAGTTCAGCGCCAATCCGCCGGCCGTTGGCACCATCATAGCCATACAGGAAACCTTCGGATATCTCCTCGATCTCGATGCGAATGGTAGAACGCGGCTGGAACACGATCTGTTTGGCCAGAGGGCGGAAGGGCCTTTCGCCCCCGGATTCGCCTAAGCCGGCGATGTTGTGGATCGGCTGATTCTGTAGTTCACGTCCCGTCGCGCTGTCGATGATCGAGTACTTGAAGTCGATCCCGCACGCTCGTTCGAGTAGGCATTGCAAAAGGCCCAGGGGATTAACGACCGGCTCAAGCAATTCTAACACGTCGCCTAAGGAGCGGCTGCTCTGAAGGAAGGTCTTCCACAACGCCGGGGTTTGCGTGCTTGTCGCATTCCGCAGGATCTCGACCCGTTCACGTTGCAGGACCGGATTACGAGGATTGGACAAGGCGGGCAAGCGGGCCGGGATGAAACTGTAGCCAATGGCCACGGCCACGAACGCGCCATCAACGCTGATGTTGATGACATCCTGCACCCGATTGCCGCGCCTGCCTTCCAGCGTGAACGTTGCGACGTGATCGTACGGTATCTCTTTGAAGTTTGGCCGGTCGCCGTTTCTGGGCACTACTTGCTGTTCAGCGCGTCCGGGTACGCCTTCGTAGGCCTGACTAAGTGTCGAGTGCATGCTCATAACCTCCAAGAAGTGATCCTGCATCCCTGACCGACGCAGCCACGCACCATGTCAGGGGTGCAAGATGAAGGGGGCAGAAGGGGGGCACATTACCAGAGCGGCGCCCACATCTCAGGCGGGTTGGCAGGCGGTACGAACATGCGAGTGGCCGGAGGCGAATCCGGCACGTATGCCTCCAGGCCGTACATGCCCTGGTCCATGACATAGCCGTCCAAGTCGTCGGCATCGATTCCGTCGATGTCGTCCGCATCCATCCCATCCATCGCATCGTCGTCATCCAGGCCGTACACCTCCTCACCGTCAAACCCTTCCAGTTCTTCGGCGTTCAGGCCTTGGACCTGGTAAAGCGTGCCATCGGGTGCAGCATACAGCGCGCCCAGACCATTCTGGCCGAGCAGGCCGGCTCGCTTCAGCATCGGCGTCGCCGTTTGTAGCCCCTTGGCGATGGTCGAGCCGTAGACCGGAACCAGAGGCGCCAGTTGACTGGCGATGGGCATTGCCCTGCGTAGAAAGCTCCTGGCCCGTTTGCGCAGCTTCCTCCAAAAGCCGATCGGGTTCCCCAGACCATCGATGCCTTGCATCCACTGATACAGATTGCCGTCGGGCCCGGCCCGGACTTCGCCTAGCTGGCCGATTCCCATCACCTGAACCAGCTCGTCCTGTCCCAGTCCTGCCACATCTTCATCCTGCCCGATGCCGTAGCCGTCGAGCTCCTCGGCGCTCAAACCCTGAACCTGGTAGAGCGTGCCATCGGGCGCAGCATACAGCGCGCCCAATCCAGCCTCGCCGAGCAGCCCGGCTCGCTTCAGCATCGGCGTCGCTGTCTGCAGCCCCTTGGCGATGGTCGAGCCGTAGATCGGCACCAGCGGGGCAAGCTGGCTGGCGATGGGCATAGCTTTGCGCAGAAAGCTTTTGGCCCGTTTGCGCAGCCTTTTCCAGAAGCCAATCGGGTTGCCCAGGCCATCGACGCCCTCCACCCATTCGTAGAGGTAGCCATCAAGCCCGGCTCGCACCTCGCCGAGGGCGCCGATGCCCATCATCTGATCATCTTGTCCTGAGAGTCGCATAGCACATTCTCCTTGGCACAGCGCCAGTCTGCTGGTGCATGCCACTTGTGAAGTGATTGATTCCAGTTGCTACTGAACATCACGCGTCATGTACCCATCCAGCACACACCAGACCCGCAAAGGTCCTTTAGCAGTCTTCACGACTTCGGGGGCTTCATGTGGGAACATGATCTCGACCCGGAAATTCTGTTGCGGTTCGATGGTAACGGGCTCTGCGAAGCGGAACGTGGACAGCGGATTGGGTTCGCCGTGGTTATGCACGGCTGCTCCTGTCCCGGGCCCAGGGCTTACGCCGGCGCCAGAGGGGAAGTAGAAGGTCGGCATCTCGATCATGACCTTCTCGCCCACGATCAGGCTGGTCACTGAGTTGTAGATGAACTCCGCCAGGAACAGCGCTTCGCCTGTCTGAACATCAGCTCCTGGCAGGCTGGATATCACCACGCGCATGGCGCGCGCCTCGAAGGAATTGAGACTAGGCAGTACTCCGGACGCCTGCAGGTTGGTCTCCAAACGGGTTCTGTTCTGCACGTCCACGAAGAAGCGAAGGACGCGGGGATCGCGCCGATTCATCACGGTGCCAAACGTCTCGCCACTTGGCACGAGAAAGGCGTCATAGAGCGGCATGTGCAGCTTTTCCTTCATGCCTTGAACTTTCGCCATGGTAACCTCCTTGATCGATTAATTCTGCTCAAACACTTGTTGGCTGGCGGTGTCCCGCCGTCGTTAGATAGTGCTATCGTCAACGTACTGCCTTCATCACTACGGCCACCTCCTTTTCCCTACTGCACATCGCGCGTCAGGTAACCGTCCAGGATCACCCAAAGGCGCAGCGGCCCACGGCTGGCAGCGAGCTGCTCAGGAATGCCGTGGGGAAACGTGATCTCGACACGGAAGCTCTGGCGCGGGTTGATGGACACCGGCTCGGCAAATCGGAACGTCGCCAGGGGATTCGGCTCACCGTGGTTGGTGACGTGGTGGCTGCCAGGGCTCATGCCGGCGCCGGACGGAAAATAGAAGGTTGGCATCTCGATCATGACCTTCTCGCCAACCACCAGGCGCAGCACCGATGCGTAGATCAAATCGTGCAACATGTGCTCGCAGTTAGGGCCAAGGCTAGCCAATTGTCTCTCCAGCAAGGAGCCAAAGGTACTCAAGTCCCAGTCGTTCTTCTTCTTGAACCGTCCTAGCTTCAATGCGGCATCGACAACGGTTTCGCAATCTGCGGGCGTCAGTTGCTGCCTATGGCCACAAGCAAACACGACCCGCAGCGCTTGCGCCTGAAATGTGTTGTAGCTGGGCAGGGATCCTGTCGTCTGCAGATTCGTCTCCAGACGGGTCTTGTTGAGCACATCCACAAAGAACCGGATGTGGTTGTCACGACCCACAACCTGGGCGAAGGCCTGCCCGGCATCGCGTACGACAAAGGCGTCGTATAGCGGCATGTGGATTTTCTCTTTGATGCCATGCAGGAGAGCCATTAAAGTCTTTCCTTAGTTGCGCGCTGTGCGGCCAAATCTCAATGTTCGGTCACGGCGTGTCGGCACGATAGAGCGTTCCGTCCTCACCCAGGAAATACTGTCCTGAAGTGACATGTGTGCCGATTTCGCCGAGACCATAGAGGGTGTTGTCATCGCCTAACAGAAGTTGCTGGTTTGCCAGCGGGTCATTTGCGCTCAGCTCACGCACTTCGTAAAGAATGCCGTCTTCGCCCAGGAATACACCCAGGGAACCTGGGACACCGGGATTGACGATCATGAGCTCGTTCAGTTCAGGGGAACTATGCTTCGCCATCGATTGCCTCGTGTTTCGATGTAGATGGTCGTGATTTCATTCGATCAACCGTTCAGCCCTCGATTCCGGCAGCAGTGATTCGGTAGCGGCCACCGACGATGTAGAGTTGGGTGCCTTCCACGTTGCTGACCAACCGCGGCGGATCTTGCAGGAAGTGAATGAATGTTCGTTGCTGCCCTGGCTGGCCCTTGTCTGTGCGGTAAACCAGGCCTGCCAGTTCACCCAGCTCGATCACGACGGCCGGCATCAACCTGTCATGGTCGACGCGCTGTAGCTCGGTCGGTCGAAAACCTCTGAACGCCGTGTAGAGCGCCGCTCCACGACTCAATCCGGCCTTCAGGGGCTCGCTGCCAGACCATTCAGTGACTTGGCTGTCGTGTTCGTGGTTGCTACTGGCTTGGCCGATGCCAGCGGGTGCACTTGGACCGGGCGCACGGGTTGCATCGCCACAGGACGTACCATGCCTCGCTGCACTGCCGAGAAAGGGACTGGGGCCCTGCCCGCTCCTACCGGGCCTTGCTGCGGCAGCAAACCCCAGGCGATCAACAAACTGGCCATGCGCGCTGCCGCTTGAGGTCTGGGGTGAGCGATCAGCCCCCTCTGCCACATGCGTCGCAGCAGCGTGCGCATCCAGGGGCTGGCCGAAAGCAGCCGGCGTTGCCGCAACGTATCCCACAATCTTTTCACTGCGGGATTCCTGGGAGCAACCCCGTCCCTCGCAACCGCTCGCACGAGTGCGTAGAGCCAATCAGGCGTCGGCGAGGGCCCGGAGAGACCTGCAACTGCATTGTGTGACGACATGTCAGTACTCCTATCGAGAGCAAATACCCGCTTGACGAGACGAGTTGGAGCCCATCCCATGGGGTAGGGCATGGTTGGATCCAGTGGAATCCATCGCCCACGATCCCAGGCTTCCAGATATACATGACTAAACAGGGTTGGTTGGGAAGGATCAGGCCCTACCAGCACCAACCGGGTCGGATGGCCGATAGACTCGAGCATAGCGGCCAGCAAGATGCTCATATCATCGCAATCGCCAGCTCGAAGCTCCAGCATACGTCGGGCCGTGTGCAGCACCTCGACTCTGAAAGGATCCTTGGTGTAGCGCACGTGCTGCTGAACCCATGTGAAGAGAGCCCTGATCTCGCCCAGGTAATCCTTGGGTTTGACCCTTTGCGCCATCAGAATATCGATAGCCTTCTGGCGCACATAGAAGTCCTTCGCGCCCTGCAGAATCAGCCTCTGCATATGGTGAACAGTGCGTTTGGTGCCAGGAAGGCCCTTGGGAATGCGTCCCAAAAAAATCTTCGGTGGGCTGGGCGGTGTTTCGACGTATCTGTTCAAAGGTTGCTCCAGACTAAACCGGATCCGCTAGAAACCGGGAGTTTGTATTGCCCTGATTGAGCACGAGGCGTCCGCGAAAACTCCCGGTTTCTTTGTCTTTGTGCTTTCGGTTTACATAACAAGACTCAAGGTTTACATGGTCATTGTGCAATAGAGTATATCGATCGTTCGTACAAAGTCCGTGAAAAACGCGTGAAAGCAATCGTGTTTTCCGTTGAACAGTGTGGAACACGGAAGGGATCGCGACGAGATCATGAAATCAGGGCTACAACTGCACTTACTGGGCGCCCCCCGCATCATTCTGGATGGCCAACCCCTAGCAGCGCTGACGTCGACGAAGGCGCAGGCGCTGCTCTTCTACCTGGCTGTGACCGGCCGGCCGCACTCGCGCGCCACCCTGGCTGCGCTGCTGTGGGGCGACGTGCCCGACGAGGCCGCGCGCGCCAGTCTGCGCAAGGCGCTGCAGGCGCTGCGCCAGCACCTCGCTCCCTTCCTCCACATCGAGCGCGACGCGATCAGCATGGCCCCCGGCGCCGATCTCTGGGTGGATGCGGTTGCGTTCGGCGCCATCGTGAGCAACATCGGATCGACAGCAGAGGTGCGCCTGCAAACGGCAGTCGACCTCTACCAGGGCGACTTTCTGGAGGGGTTCTACGTGCGCGACGCGCCTGAGTTCGAGGCCTGGTGGCTGGCCGAACGGGCCCGGCTGCGCGAGCTGGCGCTGCACAGCCTCCAGCAACTAGCTGAACATGCGGCCGCGCAGGACGACTTGGCCCAGGCCATCACGCTGACCCGGCGGCTGCTGGCGCTGGAACCCTGGCGCGAGCAGGACCACCGCCGGCTGATGGCCTGGCTGGCGCAGAGCGGCCAGCGCCCGGCCGCCCTGGCCCAGTTCGAGCTCTGCCGCCAGATCCTGGCCGACGAGCTGGCCGTGGAGCCGGCCGCCGAGACGGTGGCCCTGATGGAGCGCATTCGCCGCGGCGCTCTGGCCGCGCCGGCCGCAGCGTCCGGCCCGCCGCCCATGACCAAACGCCCGCCACCCGCTTTTCTGCGCCAGGACGCCGCAGATGCCAACGTCTATGTGGCCGATCCTTTTGTCGGCCGCGAGCCGCAACTGGCGCGCCTGGATGGCTTTCTGGCCGCGGCGCTGGCCGAGCAGGGCGGGGTCGCCTTCGTCAGCGCCGAGGCCGGCTGGGGCAAGACGCGCCTGCTGGCGGCGTTTACCCAGCGTGCCCAGGCCGTCCACCCGGAGCTGATCGTCGCCGCTGGCCTGGGCACCGCGGCTGCCGACGCTGGCGATCCCTTCCTGCCCTTCCGCACCATCCTGCGCATGCTGGCCGCCGACGTCGAGCAGCAGTGGCTGGCCGGCTCGATCTCGCATTCCCATGCGCTGCGCCTCTGGCGCTTTCTCCCTCATGTCGTCGAAGCGTTAGTGCATCATGGCCCGCACCTCGTCGGCGCCTTCGTGCCGCAGGAAAGCCTGCTGCACGGCGCCGCCGCGCACGAGGCCGTCGACCCCGCGCTGCGGCAGCAGATGGCGAACCTCGCCAGGCAGGCTGGCAGCGAGGGGGGTGAGGTGGACCGCGAGCGCATCTTCGAGGAGATCGGCGATGTGCTCCAGGCGCTGGCCCGCCAGCAGCCGTTGCTCCTGATCCTGGACGATCTGCACTGGGCCGATCCCTCGTCGATCAGCCTGCTGTTTCACCTGGCGCGCCGCCTGCAGCAGTGTCCCATTCTGATTCTGGGGGCCTACCGGCCGGAGGAGCTGGCCCTGCCGCGCGCCGGCCGCGAGCATCCACTGGCCGCGCCCCTGGCCGAGTTCCGGCGCATGTTTGGCGACGTCTGGCTGGAGCTGGATCGGGGCGACCCGGAGCACGATCAAGCCTTCGTCGCTGCGCTGCTGGACCTGGAGCCTAACCTGCTGGGCAGGGCCTTTTGCGCGGCGCTGTTGCGCCACACCGGCGGCCATCCCCTGTTCACCGTCGAAACCCTGCGCGACATGAAGGAGCGCGGCGACCTGGCGCGCGACGCGGCCGGCCGCTGGGTGGCCCAGCCCGGGTTGGACTGGCACGTCCTGCCCGCCCGCATCGAGGGGGTGATCGAGACGCGCGTTGGCCGGCTCGACGCTGAGCTGCGGGACTTCCTCGACGCGGCCAGCGTGGAGGGTGAGACCTTCACCGCCCAGGTGGTGGCGCGCGCCCTGGGTGTCGATGCCCGTCACGTGGTGACGATGCTGGATCGGGAAGGGAGCGGGCGCTACCGGCTTGTCCAGGAGCAGGGGATCAAG